>JAEZVQ010000183.1 GCA_023420745.1 Actinomycetes bacterium | reverse complement strand
GGTAAAGCTGATGTCCAAGTGCCTTGGCGTCGTGGGTGACGAGGCGTGCTCCCCCGCCGAGAATTCGATCAAGACTACGCTCGCCCGCGTCGTCGAGGGTGTCGATGTCGATGACAAGAGCGCGGTCAAGTGTCGCAAAAGTGAGGTAGTGCGGGTCGGTATCGTGCGGTGTGGCGACGATTGCGCACAGGTCCTCACCCAGTGTGTCAAACCATCCGTCAATAGGCTGCTCGTCGCCGGTAGTCACCTCAATGCTGCTGAGGTTAACGAGGGGTCGCCGATCCGATGCCTCCTCACCGTCATCGGGATCGCCGGAGACATCCTGCGCGATAATCCGCCCGCGAATCGCACCGAATTCGAACTCGTCACACAGCGCGGTAATCGCCACGCGATCCATCGCTCGCCGCCGTGTCTGCTCCACGCTGACCGGCAGTTCGACGTCGGTGAGGAGGCGGTTGAGTCGCCGATTGCGCTCAATCGCGTCGACGTGGTCACGCAACGCTTGACCGCGCTTGCCTGTCAACTCCTCGCGTCGCGCCAGTAGATTGTCGAGACCGTCGTAATCGTTGAGCAGTTTCGCCGCGATCTTGTCTCCGATTCCGGGAACACCGGGCAGGTTGTCAGCTTTTTCGCCCACGATTGCTGCAAGCTCAGGGTAACGACTTGGCAACACACCGTATTTTTCCTCGACATCGCTGACCCCGATGACCCGCATGTCGCTCATCGACTTTTGCGGGTACAGCACCCGCACGTGGTCGTTGACCAGTTGGAAACTATCGCGGTCGCCGGTGGCGAGAAGAACCTCCATCCCCGCCTCTCGTGCGCGTGCGGCGAAAGTGGCGAGGACGTCATCTGCTTCGACATCTTCGACGATGACGACAGGAATGCTCATCGCTTCCAGTAGGCGACGAATCATCGGGATTTGGGGCTTGAACTCCTCCGGCGTCGGCTTGCGCCCTTCCTTGTATTCGGGGTACTCGCGTTTGCGAAACGAGTGTTTTGAGTGGTCGAAGGTGGTGACCACGTGCGTGGGGTGCTGCTCGCCGAGCAGTCGCAGCAGCATCTGGACGAAGCCGTATACCGCATTGGTGGCGACGCCTGTGGAGTTGGTGAATCCCTCCACCGGGAGCGCGTGGAAGGCACGAAAGGCCATCGAATGACCGTCAATGACGAGGAGTGTTCCCGATGTTGTCACGCCTCTTACTCTATCGAAGGAGCCTATCGAAGGGCACGGGCGGATCGCGTACCGCGGTAACGCGGTGGTCGTCACCCGCATGACAGACTGTACGCATGGACGCATTTGATTCAGGAACGCTGATGGATCGCCTCGGCATTGAGATCGTCAGCTGCACGCGTGAAGAAACGATCCTCACCATGCCGGTCGAGGGCAATACTCAGATTCGCGGGGTGCTCCACGGGGGCGCATCCGCAACGCTTGCCGAAACTGCGGCAAGTGCGGCGGCCTACTGTCATGTGATGGCGGAGCGCGATAGTGAAGGGGTGAGTCGGGTTCCTGTGGCGACCGACCTGTCGATTTCGTTTGTTCGCCCAGGGCGAGGTCGGCGCGTCACCGCGTGTGCGCGCGCTGTCCACCTCGGGCGCACGCGCACGGTGCACGAAGTGCGCATTACCAGCGACACCGACCAGGTACTCGCCATCGCGACCGTGGCAAACCAGCTGGTCGCTGAACGAAGCGAACGCTGATTAATCGACCGATTAGTCTTGGGACACCTGGTCGATCACCGCGTCGGCCACCTCGCGCATCGACAGGCGCCGATCCATTGAGGTCTTTTGGATCCAGCGGAAGGCGTCGGGTTCGCTCATTCCCATCCGTTCCATCAGCAGCCCCTTGGCGCGGTCGACGCGCTTGCGGGTCTCGAAACGGTCGGTCAGGTCAGCAATCTCATCTTCCAACGCCATAATCTCGGCTTGACGCGACACCGCGATCTCGACGGCAGGAATGAGGTCGGCGGGAGTAAACGGTTTGACGACGTACGCCATTGCTCCGGCGTCACGTGCTCGCTCAACGAGCTCCGCTTGCGAAAACGCGGTGAGCATGACGACCGCGCAGGAGATTTCCTTGAGGATCTTTTCTGCCGCGGTGATGCCGTCCATCTTCGGCATCTTGACATCCATCACACACAGGTCGGGCTCAAGTTCGAGAGCCTTTTCCACCGCCGCTTCACCGTTATCAACTTCTGCCACGACGTCGAAGCCCGCGCCCTTGAGTATTTCAATAATGTCAAGTCGGATCAGTGCTTCATCTTCGGCGACGAGCACGCGGCGGGCCGGTTTCGTTTGAGTAGTCATCGTGGTGCTTTCTACAGTTTGTTCATTGAGTGCCTGTGATCTATCCTAGACCCCGAGCGCGCTCGAGAGAACTTGTTTCGCTCGCGCATGTTCGACAACGTGCCCCGATAGCCCAATTGGCAGAGGCGGTCGGCTCAAACCCGGCTTGTTGTGAGTTCGAATCTCACTCGGGGTACCACTTCTTTTCTCCTCCGGCTACCGTGTCGAATGACCTCAGTCTGGTAGCCAGAAAATAGACAATCCCGTCGACGGTAGTTAGCCATCGACGGGATTTTTCGTCTGCTCGGTGGGAGGACTTCCGGGCAGTATTCGCCTGATCTCATCCCCCTCACCGGTGACACTCACATCCCCGTGCCGTTTTTCGACTCAGGCACAGGG
>JAEZVQ010000120.1 GCA_023420745.1 Actinomycetes bacterium | reverse complement strand
CTGGTGCGGTGTGCTCGCCATCGGTCCGAACTTGACCAGAGCTTCGGGAGCTTTCGCCTCTGGATTGATGGGGAACATGTAGTTCTCCTGAGAAATCATCTCTTGCGCCTCGGTGCTGAGGAGGAATTCAATCAGCGCCTTTGCCCCCTCGGGGTTGGCTGCACCGGTCAATATGCCGAGGTATTCAACCTGGTGGAAACAGGTGTCGAGCAATGCGCCGGTTGACGACGCAGTCATGTCGTCGTTGACGGCATAAGCCGGTGACGAGGAATACGACACCATCAGCGGGCGTTGCCCCTTGCCCGGCCCCGCAGAGTAATCGACGTTGAAGGCGTCAGACCATCCGCGGGTCACCGTCATGCCGTTATCGACTAGCCGCTGCCAGTAATCCCCCCAGTTATCGCCGAATTGAGAAATCGTTGCAGCCAAAAATGCCATTCCTGGAGACGATGAGGTCGGGTTCATCGCCACGAGGAGATCCTTGTATTGTGGGTCGGCGAGGTCGTCGAAGGTACGTGGCTCGTCGATGCCGTGTTGAGTGAACCACTCGTGATCGACGTTGACGCAGACGTCACCTTGATCGAAGGCGACGAGACCGGGGGCGCCGGGAACCGCCTGGGCATACGCCTCGTCGACGACATTGACGCGATCTTCGGCGAACACGCCCTCAGACACCGCGCGATAGGCGAGAAGATTATCGACGACAGCGACATCTCCAAGCGGGTTGTTCTTCGTCAACACGAGTTGATTGACGGCCTCACCACCGCTGCCCAGTTGAGAAATGTTCAGTGTGTATCCGGTCTTTTCATGGAAACGCTCGGCGAGCTCGTCGGGCAGGCTCAGCGAATCGTGAGCGATGAGCGTGACCTCACCGCGTGAATCGCTCGCGCCAGTCGACGGCGCGGTGGGCTCACCGGCATTGTGTGCTGTACACCCGCTCAGGGCGAGCATACTCACGGCTGTGACAAGCATCGTGCTCATCAGTCGTTTCATGGATTGTTCTTCCTCACGTAGCGGCACCCGCGCGGCGTCCCTATTGACTCGCATCTGGGCGCTCGGTTGTTACTGACGTGCGGAGGAGACACGGGCACGCCCGTGGGAGAAACTCGACTTCCTTCGGAGGTTCTAACCTCATCAGGTTCGAGGGTCTGCGCTGGCACGCACTCTCAGCAGCATTCGCTGCTCCCCTGTCGCATTCGCGAGTATATCGCTCAGCCCCTCTGTAGGCTCGCCCATGCGGCCCTGACACTTTTTCGACTGTGCTCTTCCATCACCACCACGCGCAACGAACGTCGAGGGAGCAGTTCGCAGCTCGCAATGAAGAGCCCCGGCGAAGAAAGTGGAAATCCGGCAAAAAGTGGCGTTTTATCACCCGCGGTGTGCATCATGGAGGGGATGGGTGAGCCGTGGCTTACCGGGATCCTACGAAGGAGAAACGATGAACGTTCCGTACAAAGTTGCCAGCGCAGGTGCTCTTGCTATTTCAGGCATCGTCGCGAACCAGGTGGTGGACAAAGGATGGAAACTCGTCACCGGTCGCGAATCTCCGCAGGGCGAGGATGAGGATACGGCTCGCCTCGCCGAGCTCATCGTCTTCGCCGTGGTGTCGGGCGTCCTCGTCTCCCTCGCTCGCCGCTACGCGCTGCGCGGAACAAAGAAGTTCTTCGGCGACTCGATCTAACGCTCAACTCGCGAGTAACGCATGGGTAAGCCGATCACCCGTCGGCTTACCCATGGCTCACCTATCGCCGCGGCTCTCGGCTCACCCATCGGCAAAATCAGCGAGTGGCAGATAGGCGCCGAGGTCGGCTCGCTCTCCCGACGCGCTGATCTCACCGTGGTTCACGGCGTCTTCCCACCGACGATTTCCGACAACGAGATCGAGCCACGTCGACGGAGCCATTTCGATCACTGCAGGGGGAGTTCCTCGACGATGCACTGTTCCGCCAAGGATCTGCACCGCGCCGGCGGGCGGGACTCGCACTTCGACAGCGCGCCCAGGCAGCCTCGCCGCGAGTTCCTCGAGTGACCATCGCACTGCCGTCGCAACGGTGGCGCGATCGCATTCCTCACCCTCGGCACGCCAGCGCGCTAACGCTGTTTTTCCAATGGCGTCATCAATCCGCCGTCTCATCGCCATACTCTACCTACGCGTATCATCCCGCCGTTACTGTGAGCGACTACCTCAGATCACACCGTGTTCAAGCATGGCGTTGGCGACACGCGTAAATCCGGCGATATTTGCCCCAAGGACGTAATTCCCTGGCTGGCCGTATTCCTCGGCGGTCGCGACGCAATCGTCATGAATATCCGCCATGATCCGTGTCAGCGCGTTCTCAGCTTCGTCAAATGTCCAGCGAGCGCGCGCGGCATTTTGCTGCATTTCGAGCGCGGAGGTGGCAACACCGCCCGCGTTCGCCGCCTTGCCCGGACCATAGAGCAATTTCGATTCTTGGAAAATCTCGATTGCTTCAGGCGTTGACGGCATATTCGCACCTTCCGACACCACCTGGCACCCGTTGCCAACAAGCTGGCGAGCGTCGTCGGCATCGAGCTCGTTCTGCGTCGCACACGGCAGAGCAATGTCGCACGGCACGGACCACACGCGCCCTTCAGTCATCAACTTCGCTCCGGGTTTGCGCGCCACGTAGTCGGCGACGCGACCACGTTCGATTTCCTTGACCTGCTTGAGCAGGTCAAGATCAATTCCATCCTCGTCGAGAACCCACCCGGATGAGTCGGAAACTGTCACTACTCGAGCACCGAGTTGCTGCGCCTTCTCCACCGCGTAAATCGCAACATTTCCTGAACCTGACACGACAACGCGTGCTCCGTCGAAAGAGGTATTTCGTGTGCGCATCATCGATTCAGCAAATAGCACCGTGCCGTAGCCGGTGGCCTCTGTGCGCACGAGTGAGCCACCCCACCCCAGTCCTTTCCCGGTGAGGACACCGGCTTCGAAACGGTTCGTCAGTCGCTTGTACTGACCGAAGAGATAACCAATTTCGCGCCCGCCGACACCAATATCACCGGCGGGGACGTCGGTGAGGTGACCGATGTGGCGGTAGAGCTCGGTCATGAATGACTGGCAAAACCGCATGACCTCGTTGTCGGATTTGCCGTGTGGGTCGAAATCGGAGCCGCCTTTGCCACCGCCGATTCCTTGTCCGGTGAGCGCATTTTTGAAAATCTGTTCAAAACCGAGGAACTTGATGATGTTGCGGTTGACGGAACGATGGAATCGCAACCCGCCCTTGTACGGGCCGAGTGCCGAGTTGAACTCAACCCGATACCCGCGATTGACCTGAACTTTACCTTCGTCGTCGATCCACGGTACCCGGAAGATGATCTGACGTTCAGGCTCGACCAGACGTTCAAGCAGTGCGTAGTCAGCGTATTCCGGGTGCTTATTGATCGCAGGTTCGAGGGATTCTAGGACTTCATGAACGGCCTGGTGGAACTCAGGTTCGGCGGGGTTTCGAGCAATCACTTCGTCGTAAACCTGTTGGACTCGGCTCGTCATCATGTCTTCCTTTCCTGTCAAGACATCCACTCATTTCAAGTTTCCGTCATCCCACAGTAAAACATCAGTAGCGTCCGCCATGTGAATTCCTCCCCTCCCCCTATAGCTCACCCTGACTATGTGCGCCGATCTCACAGTGCGTAACAGAACCGAAGGCTCTGCTTTCGCCCGTTACAATCGAAGACATAGCCACCGGCGAGAAGCTGAAAATACCGAGCGGGGAGCATCGCGAACGAATGAAAATCTTGCTCATCGGATCCGGAGGGCGAGAACACGCCATCGCCCGCTGTCTACACTCAACATTTACCGGTGAGCCACTTCCGCACGGGATCACGCCGGTATCCGACACATTCGACGCCACCGCGCTGGAACTGTGGTGCACACCTGGAAATCCAGGAACCTCCCGGCTTGCCGAGCATATTGACCTTCCTCCAACGGACGGTCCCCTCATCGCATCGTGGGCTCGCGACCACGCCATCGACCTCGTCATCATCGGCCCCGAGGCACCACTCATCGCCGGTGTTGCTGACGAGGTGCGCGCTGCGGGAATCCCGGTTTTTGGTCCGTCACGCGCTGCAGCTGCAATCGAGGGATCAAAGGCGTTTGCCAAAGAAATTATGGCCGAAGCCGGCGTACCAACGGCTCGCGCACGAATCTGCACGAGCGCCGACGAGGTTCGCCACCAGCTCGCCTCGACGACACCCCCGTATGTCGTCAAAGATGACGGGCTCGCCAGCGGTAAAGGCGTCATCGTCACAAACGACCTCGATGCGGCACTCTCCCACGCGCTCACCTGTGTCGAGCGTGAGGGCGGACGCGTCCTCATCGAGGACTATCTCGACGGCCCCGAAGTGTCTCTCTTTTGCCTCTGCGATGGACACCATGTCGTGCCCTTGCTTCCCGCTCAGGATTTCAAACGCGTCGGCGATGGCGACTCAGGTCCGAATACCGGCGGGATGGGCGCCTACGCACCGCTGAGTTGGCTCACCGATGACTTCTGCGAACAGATCGTCTCCACCATCGCTCAGCCGGTCATCCGCACGATGGCCGACCGTGGCTCTCCCTTCGTTGGGCTGCTGTACTGCGGTCTCGCATGCACGTCGCAGGGGGTGCGAGTCATCGAGTTCAATGCACGTTTTGGCGACCCTGAGACCCAAGTGGTGTTGCCGCTGCTGCGCTCATCGCTCGCGATTGCTCTCTATGCCTGTGCCACCGGTCAACTCAAGGCTCTCCATCCACTTCAGTGGAGCGATGAGTATTGCCTCGGCGTCGTTGCCTGCGCTGAAAACTATCCGGGGACGCCGGTGACGGGTGATGCTATCGAGGGGATCACCATTGCCGAGGATCGCGTGACCCTCCAGGCAAACAATGCCACCCCGTCGACCCACATCATCATCGCC
>JAEZVQ010000103.1 GCA_023420745.1 Actinomycetes bacterium | reverse complement strand
CCTTCGTTCCAGGGATCGGGCAGGAGATTAACGGGGCTCGTGTGTGGATCCGCCTCGGCCCACTGTCGGCACAGCCGGCCGAGTTCGTCAAAGTGACGCTCCCGGTGTTCTTCGCCGGCTACCTCGTGGCCAATCGCGACAAGCTGTCCGTCGCTGGCGCGAAGATCACCTTCCCCGCGATCGCTGGACGCCAGTTCACGCTGCGCCTACCGCGACTATCCGACCTCCTCCCCATTGCCACGGTGTGGGCGGTGGCGATTCTCATCCTCGTTGCCCAACGCGACCTCGGAACATCGCTGCTGCTCTTCGGGCTGTTCATCGCAATGCTCTACGTCGCCACCAACCGGGTGTCGTGGCTAGTCATCGGCGGGGTGCCGTTCATCGGTGCCATCATCCTCGCCGTCCACCTGTTTTCCCACGTGGCGCACCGCTTCAACATCTGGCTCCACGCCTTCGACAACGACTTGTATAACCTCGAGTACGGCTCGTCCTACCAGGTCGTCCAAGGACAGTTTGGGATGGCGTCCGGCGGGCTCTTCGGTGCCGGATGGGGACGTGGCTACCCGCAAATCGTGCCGTTTGCGAACTCCGACTTCATCCTTTCCTCTCTCGGTGAGGAACTGGGGTTGACGGGGTTGTTCGCGATTTTGATGATCTACCTCATCCTCATCGAACGCGGGATGCGCGCAGCAATTGGGGTGCGAGACGGTTTTGGCAAGCTCCTCGCTGCCGGGATCTCATTCTCACTCGCACTCCAGCTTTTCGTTGTTCTCGGTGGTATCACCCGGGTTATTCCGTTGACCGGGTTGACCGCACCGTTCCTCGCGCAGGGTGGGTCGTCCATGCTCACCTCGTGGGTGCTGATCGCACTCCTCATCCGCATTTCGGATGCGTCGAGGCGCCCATCTACTCCGGCACAACCATTCAACCCGCCGTCCCCGGAGCAGGAGGTGAGCGCGTGAACCCTCAGATTCGCCGCCTCTACCTCGTCGTGTTCGTCCTGTTTTCCATGCTGGCTCTCGCCGCCACCTACATTCAGGTCATCGCCGCGCCCAGCCTCAATGCGGATTCGCGTAACGCGCGCACGATCTACCAGGATCTTGAGTTTGATCGCGGCCCGATTATCGTCGCTGGCGACGCCATCGCTCGCTCCACCCTGATCGAAGGGACGCGACGCTACCAGCGCGAATACCCAGGAGGTGCGCTTTACGCGCCGATTACCGGGTGGTTTTCCTCGGCTCTGTCGTCGAAAACCGGGTTGGAAGAATCGATGAATGACGCGTTGCGCGGCGAATCGGTGTCGCTATTCCAGCAGCGCATCCAAGACCTCTTTACCGGGAAAGAACCGCGCGGCGGTGCTGTTGCCCTCACCGTCAAGCCCGCTGTCCAGCAGGCGGCCGCTGACTTGTTCGCCTCTCGACGCGGCGGTGCTGTTGCCCTCGACCCGACCACCGGTGCGATCCTCGCCCTCTACTCCTCGCCGTCATTCGATCCCACCGGCTTAGCCTCGTCGGATACGAGCGCGGCAACGAAACTCAGTGACACGCTCGAACATGATCCCAATCGCCCACTGATCAACCGTGCCATTGCCGGCGACCGCTACCCACCGGGGTCGGCATTCAAGATCGTCACCGCCGCGGCCATGCTCGAATCCGGTCAGGTCACGCCCGACAGTACCGTGGACGGCCCGGCGTCGATCCCCCTGCCAGGCACCGATATTTCACTGCCGAATATCACCGGGTTGCCCTGCGGAAGTGGGAAGCCGACGTTGACCGAAGCGTTCGCACGCTCGTGCAACACCCCGTTTGGTTCCGGTGCCCTGAGTGTGGGCGGTGCGACTCTTGCGGCGAAAGCCCGAGATTTTGGGTTCGGTGAATCGCTCGACATTCCGCTGGCTGTCACCCCCTCTGTGGCCGAGGCTCCCCCCGACCAAGCGAAGCTTGCCATGACGGGGATTGGTCAAAGCGACGTCCAGGTCACCCCTCTCCAAATGGCGATGGTTGGTGCGGCGGTCGCCAACGGTGGGAAGATCATGAAGCCCTACCTCGTCGAGTCGATTCTCAACGCCGACCTCGAAACCATGAGCACCACCACCCCGGAACTGCTCACCACCGCGTTAACTCCGGAGGTGGCGAACCAGCTGCGCACGATGATGGAAGCGGTCGTCACCCAGCCTTACGGAACCGGCACGGAGCTCGCTTCGGCGTCAGTTCCGGTGGCGGCGAAGACGGGGACGGCGGAAACCGGTCGTGACCGCACTATTGCGTGGACGATTGCTTTCGCACCGGTGGATCAGCCGCGTGTCGTGGTGGCGGTTGCGCTCGAGGGTGACGATGACACCCCGTACGTGTATGGCGGGTCGGATGCGGCGCCGATTGCGCGCGCAATGATTGACGCTGCGGTGGGGGGATCGTGAACAACTACGCTGGGCGTGTCCTCGCTGGACGCTACACGCTGCTCCACCGCATCGCTACGGGTGCGATGGGAGAGGTGTGGGCGGCACGCGACTCCGTCACCACGCAGATGGTGGCGGCGAAAGTGCTCCGCCCTGAACTTGCTGGACAGTCCACATACTTGCAGCGCCTGCGGGTCGAAGCGCGCAACGCGATGAAACTCGAACACCCGAACCTCGCCGCCGTCCTCGACCACGGGGAGGAAGACGGTTTGGGCTGGATCGTGATGGAACTCGTTGGAGGCGAACCGTTCCACGAGTATCTGCGCGGGGGGAACCGGATTGCCCCCAATGAACTGCTGCCGGTCATTATCCAGACCGCGCACGCCCTCCAGGAGGCGAAGCGTCGCGGCGTTGTCCATCGCGACATCAAACCCTCGAATATCCTCGTCACCAACACGGGGTTCGTGAAACTCACCGACTTCGGGATTTCTGTCGCACCGGATCAGGCCACGATGACGGAGGCGGGAATGGTGATGGGAACCGCCCAGTATCTGCCGCCGGAACAGGCAAAAGGCGAGGATGCGACGCATCTGGGTGACATTTATGCCCTCGGTGTCATCATGTACGAAGCACTCGCCGGGCGTCGACCGTTCACCGGGAAAAACCAGGTGGATATTGCTTTCGCTCACGTCAACGACCCGGTGCCGCCACTGCCCGATGATGTTCCCGACGAGCTGGCTCGCGTGGTCATGCGGATGTTGAAGAAAAAGCCGTCAGAACGCCCCGCGGACGCGATGGCGGTGATTCGTGAGCTGAGCGAAGCGGCACGCGTCCTCGGTATCGACACGCAACCCAAACCCGTGACCATGCCACGGTGGGATGAGGAAACACCGGCGAATGAGTGCGGTACGCGGGAGGATCAGACGAGTATTGCTGACGATTCCCAGGCGCGTCCCCCGGTGGAGTTGATGGAGGCCACGATGGCGCAGCCCGCTGTCAGCGACGCGCGCGCGACCCGCTCGACCACCGGTTCGACTGCGGTACCCGGTGCGATTTCTCGCGTGATCTCTCGTGCCATGTCCAGTACCGATGCCGCACGCCCGCGTTATCAGCACTCGATGACACCACCCGACGACCCGCCACTCATCGCCCTCACGATCCTCGTGCTGGCGCTGCTGGTCGTCACATTCTTTGCGTTCGCTCTCACCCACCCGGCGGGGGACGCGACGTCGATGCCGAATTCGGCCGGGATTCATACCGTGTATTCACCTGGGGAGGTTCACCATGGCTGACCACAACGCACGCCACCTGGCTGGCCGCTACGAAGTGCGTGCCATGATCGGGCGCGGCGGGATGGCGCAGGTTCATCTCGGTTTTGACACGCGCCTGTCGCGCATTGTCGCCATTAAGATGCTGCGCACCGATCTCGCTCGCGATTCGGTTTTCCAAACGCGATTCCGCCGAGAAGCCCAAGCCGCCGCATCGCTGAATCACCCCAATATCGTCGGCGTTTACGACACGGGTGAAGAGGATGTCACCACACCCGACGGCTCTCACGTTCAAGTTCCCTACATCGTGATGGAATACGTCGAAGGGCATTCGGTGCGCGACCTCCTCGCCGGCGGCACCCCGGTGCCGATTGACGAGGCGGTGGAAATCATTTCCGGTGTGCTCTCGGCTCTCGAATACTCCCACGCGCACGGGCTGGTTCACCGCGACATCAAACCGGGCAACATCATGTTGACGAATACCGGGAAGATCAAGGTGATGGACTTCGGTATTGCCCGCGCGCTCACCGACTCACAGGCGACGATGACGCAAACGAACGCCGTGGTTGGTACCGCGCAATATCTCTCTCCGGAGCAGGCGCGTGGCGAGGTTGTCGATGCGCGTTCGGATATCTATTCCACCGGGTGCGTGCTCTTTGAACTCCTCACCGGGCAAACCCCGTTCAAGGGGGATTCCGCGGTGTCGGTGGCGTATCAGCACGTGTCGGAGCTGCCGCCCACACCGTCGTCCATCACCGCTGATATTCCGGATTCAATCGACCGTGTGGTGATGAAGGCGTTGGCGAAGAAGACCGAGGATCGCTACGCCTCGGCGGAAGCGATGCGCGCTGACTTGGAGCGTGCCGCGCACGGCGCATTTGTCCTCGCGCCCGCGACAGACAGCTGGGATGTGCCGGCGACGGCAACCACAACCCTTCCCGCTCCCCCACCGCCGGGCGGGCGTAGCGCACGCCACCAGCACACTAGTGTTCAACCTGCCGTCTACTCCAATGGCAACCGGTCGGTCTATCCCACGCGATCCACGAACTATGCGTTGGCTGAACCAGATGATGAAGAGCCGCAGAAGAAGTCGAAGAAGTGGATTGTCGCCGTCGTGGTGGCGCTGCTGCTCGTGATTCTCGCCGGCGGTGGTCTGGCCGCCACGCTGATGATGGATCGCACGCCCGAGGTGGAGATGGTGACTGTCCCCGCGGGAATCCGCGGTGCTGATTTGGCGACGGCACGCCAGCTTCTTCGCGACGCTGGGCTCGAAATGGTTGAGGGCGAGCGTCAAGCCTCGACGGAAGTGCCAGCGAATCACATCATCACCTCCGATCCTGAACCGGGTGCGAGCGTGGCCAAGAACTCGCAGGTGAAGGTGACGATTTCCACCGGTCCGCAGAAGCTCGCCGTTCCTGACGTCACCGGCATGACGCAGAACCAGGCACGCGACGCACTCAAGCAAGCGGGGTTGACGGTGGGGAATGTCACCACCGAGGACGATCCCTCGCAAGACAAGGACAAAGTGTTGCGCACCGACCCCGCGGTGGGAACCGAAGTGAAAGAGGGTGACACCGTTGCCCTGGTTCTCGCCTCCGGTCAGGTCGTCGTGTCCACCGCCCTCATTGGACAGGATGAGAACACTCTCGTCGCGCCACTCCAAAAGCACAAGCTCAACACCCGCGAGCAGAATCTCCCGACGAATGAGGCCCCGGAA
>JAEZVQ010000094.1 GCA_023420745.1 Actinomycetes bacterium | reverse complement strand
GGTTCCTCCGGTTACGTCGGTCATGCGAGCGAAGTGTCGCGGGAGTAGTTCGATCGTCATCATCTGGCGGTGAACCCGACGCATCGAGTCGAGGACAGTGCGCGCCGCGACCAGGGTCGTGATTGCGGCAGTCGCGGCGTAGAACCAGCGTAGCCACGCGGGGACACCGAGGATGTGGAGCATCGAGAACACCGACGACTGTCGGGAGACAAAAGCCGACGCGTCAACGTCGGCGACATTCACCGCTACACCGTATGTCACAAGTGTGGAGGCGATAGCGACGCTGACGAGAACCGTCGCCGCGTGCACCGACCTCGGGCGGGAAAAATTCGTGAGATCAACGGTGATGTAGCGCATCATGATCGCCGGGCAAACGGCGAGTGTGGCGGCTGAGAGCAAGGCGGTGGCGAGTCGCACCGCCGAGTCGG
This sequence comes from Actinomycetes bacterium, assembly GCA_023420745.1. GTDB lineage: Bacteria > Actinomycetota > Actinomycetes > Actinomycetales > Actinomycetaceae > Gleimia. The sequence continues at coordinate 3,316 of JAEZVQ010000094.1, read as the reverse complement.
AGCGGGTCGCCACTTCACGCGACACGTCGGCGAGATCCTGCGCCGAGGAGGTGAGCCAAAAAGGCGAGACATGACCGACGATGTGAACTAGCCCGAGTGTCGCCACAACGGTGGCGACGGTGGCGCCAGCACCGACGATGTGGCGACGGCGCACACCGAGGGTCGCTGTCATCGCCACCACCAGAGCACAGCAGATGGCAATGGGGGTGGCGCTGCCGGTGAGTGACGACCATGCGGTAACGATGATGTGGGAAAAAACCGCAGCGCAGAGCGTATAGGTCACCAAGTGTTCGACAACCGATGCCGCAGCAACTAAGGCGGCACCGTGAGAGCCCATGGTTCCTTCGACGTAGGCGAGCTCCCCCATGGCACGCCCACGGGCGCGCAGCACCGGTGTCGCTGTCGCCGCGATGAGGATGCCAATGGGCACCGACAGCAGTACAACCCACTGGGCAATCGAGGTGTCAAGTGCGCCACCGAGAGGGCGAAGCGTGGTGAGGATCGCATCGATATTCCACAGCGGTACGACAGCGAGGATGCTCATCGCGGATACCACTGGAAGCACGCGAGCCAGCGGGTAGGCACGCGGATACGCCGCGAGATCGCGCGTATTGATCGAGGCGAACGACATAGTGCGCCAATTCTATCGCGCACATGATGCGGTGAGTGCCGGGATTCTTGATAGCGTGGACTCGTGCATTTTGTGGTGATGGGCGCAGGACGCGTCGGAACAACATTGGCGACGCTGTTGGATGCGCGCGGACACTCGGTAGCGATTATCGACCGCGACCCGGATGCGTTTCGACGCTTGCCGTCGTCATTTTCCGGTCGACGAGTCACTGGCATCGGTTTCGATCGCGACACCTTAAAACACGCGGGAATCGCCGACGCCTACGCTTTTGCCGCTGTGTCCTCGGGCGACAATTCAAATATCATCGCCGCGCGAGTGGTGCGTGAGACTTTCGGGATTGACCGTGTCGTCGCCCGAATCTACGATCCGACCCGCGCTGAAGTCTACGAGCGCCTCGGGATCCCCACGGTCGCGACGGTGCGACGCACGACCGAAGCGGTACTGTCGTGGCTACTCCCCCCGGATGCCGACCGGGTGTGGACGCACCCAACCGGCGCCGTAGCACTCGTCAAAGCACGTCCGAGTGCCGGCTGGTACGGGATGACCGTGACCGCAATGGAGCACCTCCTCGGCGAGCGTGCGGCATTCATTTCACGACTTGGTCGCATTGAGGTGGTGCGCCCCGACCTCGTCATCCAAGAAAATGACGAGCTCTATTTCGCCGTGGCGAACCGGTCATCTGATTCGATCCGAGACGCCCTCACCCGAGCACCGGAGGTGGATCACTAATATGCTCGTCGTCATTGCAGGAGCGGGTTCCGTCGGGCGTTCGATCGCTCGAGAACTTCTTGCCAAAGGGCACGACGTCACGGTGATTGACCGTGAGCCCGATCAGATGCGGGTGGCCTCGGTGGCGCAAGCGGACTGGGTGCTCGCCGACGCGTGTTCGCCCGACGCGCTGAGCGATGCGGGAGTTGCCGAATGTGACGTGATTGTCGCCGCCACCGGTGACGATAAAGCGAACCTCGTGATCTCTTTGCTGGCAAAAACACAGTTCGGCGTGCCGCAAGTGGTGGCGCGGGTCAATAATCCGAAGAACGAGTGGATGTTTGACTCAACCTGGGGTGTCGACGTTCCCGTATCCACTCCGCGCGTGATGACAGCACTCGTTGAGGAAGCCGTGTCGGTCGGTGCGCTGGTGCGACTGTTCCACTTCCGCGAAGCGTCGACGGCACTCTACGCCATCACGCTGGCACCTCAATCCCGGGTGATCGGACAGGCGGTGATGGCACTCCCACTGCCGTCGAGTGCGCGCATCGTCGCGATGCTGCGCAACAACGCGCCCATTGCCCTCGATGACGCCGGGGAATGTCGTCCCGGTGACGAGCTAATCGTCATGCTCGACACCGACGCGGACGACATTCGCCACGACGTCGAAGAAGCATTGCGCTAGCACACGGCGGCACGTGCCTCGACAAACGCGTTGACGGCACGGTCGAGATCCTCGCGAGTGAGCTCCGCCGACATTTGAGTACGAATTCGGGCCTGACCTCGCGGCACCACTGGGAATGAAAACGCGCGCACATACACGCCGCGCTCCACGATGGCATCAGCCATCTCGGCGGCAACTCGCGCATCCCCGATCATCACCGGGACAATTGGGTGATCCGACGGCGGAATCTCAAACCCGTGGGCCTGCATCTGCTCGCGGAAATACCTGGTATTTTCAGCGAGGCGATCGCGCAGCTCGCCGGAAGAGCGCAGCAGCTCGATGGTGGCGAGCGCCGCGGCGGCAATAGACGGTGCCAGCGAGTTCGAGAACAGGTAGGGGCGGGAGCGTTGGCGCAGCATCTCGACAATGTCGCGTCGCGCACAGGTGTAGCCGCCCGAGGCGCCACCGAGCGCTTTCCCGAGGGTGCCGGTGACAATATCGACTTCGTTGCGGCGACCGAACTTCTCCGGCGTGCCCGCCCCGGTCGCCCCGGTGAACCCCACAGCATGCGAGTCGTCCACCATAACTAGCGCGTCGTAGCGGCGAGCAAGATCGCAAATCTCGTCAATCGGTGCCACGTAGCCGTCCATGGAAAACACGCCGTCGGTGGCGATCAGCCGGGTGCGTCGATCCTGCGTGTCGCGCAGCTGGGCTTCGAGTTCAGCCATGTCTCGGTTGCGGTAGCGGCGACGCTCGGCGCGTGACAGACGCACGCCGTCGATAATCGAGGCGTGATTGAGCTCATCGGAGATGATCACGTCCTCGGCACCGCACACCACGTCGAACAGCCCACCGTTGGCGTCGTAGCAGGAGGAGTAGAGGATGGTGTCCCACTCCTGCGGGTCGTCGGGGTGGAGAAACTCGGTGATCGCCTGCTCCAGTTCCCGATGCAGCGTCTGGGTGCCGCAGATAAAACGCACAGACGCCATTCCGAAGCCCCACGTGTCGAGCGCCCGCTTCGCCGCCTCAATCAGCACCGGCGAGTTAGCCAACCCAAGGTAGTTATTGGCGCAGAGGTTGAGCACGCGCCGACCATCCTCCACGTTCACTTCGCGCGACTGCGCTGACGTCAACGCGATCTCGTGTTTGTACAGTCCCGCCTGAGTGATTTCAGCGATTTCCTCACGGAAACGTGCACGCAGTGTAGTATCCATCGGTTAGTCCTCCCATGTCATCACGACTTTGCCGGAATGCCCGTCAGAAGCGGTGGCAAACGCCTCACGATAGTCGGTGTAGTGGTAGCGGTGGGTGAT
>JAEZVQ010000082.1 GCA_023420745.1 Actinomycetes bacterium | reverse complement strand
CCGGCTTGGCGTGCGCTGGGCTCTTCGCTGCGCTCACTGGAACGGTGCGCGTTGCCTGGCGTCGCCGCCGCACCTACTGAGGATGTCGCTCGTCTCACCGCCTGACTGACCGTCCGCCACGTGGGATTACATCATGTGATCAGTCCCACGTTACGGACGGTTAGTCATAGAATCGTCATGAGAACACCAAGGGTGGATATCTGGAATTTCACACTCGTCGCATTGTCCAATTGGCGCTGAGTGTTCTAAAGTCAAAAGCACTGTGCGCGAATTTTGCGATCGCTGCAATCAAAGCGTTTTGCGTTCGCCACATCTCTTCGACGATTTGCACATGCCGTGCAAGGCGGTGAGAATCTCGAAGAGTACGTAGCCTGATAGAAGGTGTGTGTCCATGCTCTACTACCTCGGGCGTAGGTTTGTGAACTACGCCGTGCTGCTCTTCATCGCAGTCTCCTTGGCGTACATTATCGCCTCGGTGACGCTTGATCCGAAGGCGGCCTACGACATGACCGATCCCACCCGTGACTGGGGGGCGATCGAGCGGATGTTTATCGAATACAACATCTCCGACACAGTTCCTGTCACTACCCGCTACGTCAATTGGCTGACCTCGATTTTCACCCACTGGGATTGGGGATACACCCCGCGTGGCGAATCCGTCAATGACATTATCGGCACTCGTATTTGGGTGTCTTTGCGCCTCATTCTCCTCGGTTCGATCGTTGGCATGATCGGCGGCGTTGCTGTCGGCGCGTGGACCGCCACTCGTCAGCACTCCTTCGCTGACCGCACCATTTCGATCCTCTCCCTCATCATCATCTCCACCCCGGTCATCGTGCTCGCCACACTGCTCCAAATCGGCGCCATCCAGTTCAACATGGCAACCGGCACCAACTTTTTCGAATTTATTGGCGAAACCGGGCGTCAGGGCAACTATTTCGGTGCTGCACTCGTTGACCGTGCTCAGCACCTGTTACTCCCCACGATTTCAATGTCGCTCGGTGGTATTGCCTCGTACTCGCGCTACCAGCGCAACCTCATGCTCGACACACTCGGAGCCGATTACGTTCGCACCGCGCGCGCTAAGGGGCTGATTAAGTCCAAAGCGGTGATCTTCCACGCGCTGCGTACCGCCCTCGTCCCGATGGCGACATTCTTTGCTTTCGCAGTCGCCGGGCTTTTCCTCGGTGCCACCGTCACCGAACAGGTTTTCGGCTGGCACGGCATGGGGATCTACTCCGTCCAATCGATCCGCGGGCAAGATATCAACGGAACAGCGGCCGTTGTCGCCTTCTCCGGTGTCTGCACCCTGACCGGTGCGTTCCTGTCCGACCTGTTGATCGTCGTCGTTGACCCGCGCGTGAGAGTGAGCTGAGAACATGAGTGACCAACCCATGGAACCGACGTCAGGCGACCGCCCACAGCCGCCTCACGCAATTAAAGCCAACACCGCCAACGAGACGGCAACAGGTGAGAAATCAGTGAGGAAAGCGAAGCGTATTTCGCGCTCAGCACTCGTGCGTCGTCGCTTTATGCGTTCGCGCACGGCAGTTGTTGGTTTGATCGGGATCGCATTGATCGTACTGCTGGCGATTATCGGTCCGTTTATCTCACCGTGGGACTTCCGAGACGTCGATTCCAGCTTCCTGCAAGGTCCTTCAGCTGAGCACTGGCTGGGCACCACCCAGGGTGGTCGTGACGTCTTCGCCCTTTCCATGGAGGGGCTGAGAAAATCACTCGTCATCGGTGCGTGCGTGGCGCTGATTCAGACCACTGTCGCAGCACTCATTGGGTCGACTGCCGCCTATTTCGGCAAGGTTGTCGACAAGGTACTGCTGTGGATCATCGACCTTTTGCTTGTCGTTCCTTCGTTCCTCATGATCGCCGTCATTTCGCAGAAAACCTCGGCGTCGAAAGGTTCGACGGTGATCTTCATCTTCTTGCTTTCCGCGTTCGGCTGGATGCTGACGGCACGCGTGGTGCGGTCGATGACACTGTCGGTGAAGAACCTCGAATACGTCACCGCCGCACGCTACATGTCGGTTCCAACCTGGGTGATCATTACCCGTCATATCATTCCGAACGTGGCGTCGTACCTCATCATCGACTGCGCACTCGGTTTCGTCGCTGCCGTGATGTCGGAAACCGTACTGTCATACTTCGGTTTCGGTGTTCAGCCGCCGAACACTTCCCTCGGCGTGCTGATCGCTGAAGGACAGTTGATGGCGACGACGTTCCCATGGATCTTCCTTGCACCGGCCACGCTGCTGACACTGACGCTGGTGTTCGTCAACTTCATCGGCGACGGTCTGCGTGACGCCATCGACCCGTCGTCGAAGTCTGGAGGGAAAGCATGAGCCGCTCGAAGACAAAGAATGATCGCACGCCGATTCCGGAGCGTGTCGAGGGCGTGCCCGTCCTCGAAGTGAAGGATCTCAACGTTACTTTCCCCTCTGAAGATGGTCTCGTCCATGCAGTTCGTGGGGTTAATCTCACCGTCAACTCTGGTGAAGTGCTCGGCGTTGTCGGTGAATCCGGATCGGGTAAGTCCGTTACTTCAATGGCGATCATGGGGCTTCTCGACGAGACGGCAAAAATCACCGGCTCGGTCAAGCTCTACGGCACCGAACTGCTGGGTCGTTCCGATGGCTGGATGTCGAAGATCCGTGGCAAGCGCATCGCCATGGTTTTCCAAGATCCTCTGTCGGCACTCACCCCGGTCTACACCATTGGTTCCCAGATCGTTGAGGCACTGAAGATCCACAATCGTTCGATGTCTGACGCCGACGCGCGTGAGCGTGCGATTGAACTGCTGGGGATGGTCGGTATTCCCAACCCCGAGGTGCGCTTTAAGGCGTTCCCGCACGAGTTTTCCGGCGGTATGCGTCAGCGCGTGATGATCGCCATCGCCATCGCCAATAATCCCGACCTCATCATTGCCGACGAGCCGACGACTGCTCTCGACGTGACGATCCAGGCGCAGATCCTTGACCTGCTTCGCACGGCGCAGCGTGAAACCGGCGCGGCCGTGATGATGATTACCCACGATCTCGGTGTGGTGGCCGGGATGGCGGATCGCGTCAACGTGATGTACGCCGGTCGCGTGGTAGAAACGGGCACGGTGTTCGACATTTACTACCGTCCGAAGATGCCTTACACCATCGGTTTGCTCGGATCGATTCCGCGTCCCGACGTGACGTCGAATGAGCCGTTGACACCCGTTGAAGGCAACCCGCCATCGATGCTTGACCTCAAGCCCGGCTGCCCGTTTGCTCCGCGCTGTCCCATTGCCGAACCGGCATGTCACGAAGCGGAACCTGATCTAGCGCCGACCGTTGCCTACCGTGGTGATGCCGGCGATGAAGAAGCTTCAAAATCTCACCTGGTAGCGTGTCGACGTGGTGACGAGGTCGCCACGAACGGGTGGACTCACACCGACATTTACGCTATCCCCGACGCAGTGACGGCACATCCGGCGCAGAACCTCCCGCGTGCGGAGCGCAGTGAGGTTCTCAACGTTGAGAACTTGTGTAAGTACTTCCCGTTGATGAAGGGCGCAATTTTCAAGCGCCAAGTCGGTACGGTTCACGCCGTCGACGGCATTAGCCTCGATATCCGCGAGGGCGAAACACTCGGTCTCGTCGGTGAATCAGGCTGTGGGAAAACGACCACGTTGCTGGAAATTCTTGATCTTAAAGCCCCGCAAGATGGTCGCATTGTTGTTCTCGGCAAAGACACCGAAAAGATGTCACGGCGCGATCGTCGCCAGGTGCGCTCCGACCTCCAAGTTGTCTTCCAGGATCCGATGGCATCGCTCGACCCGCGTATGCCGATCGGCGACATCATTGCCGAACCGTTGAAGTTCAACGGCTTCCCGAAGTCAGAAATCGACGCTCGTGTTGAGCATTTGATGCAGCTTGTCGGTCTGGAACCGGCACACCTCAATCGCTACCCGCGTCATTTCTCGGGAGGTCAGCGTCAGCGTATCGGTATTGCTCGTGCACTCGCCCTTGAACCGAAATTGCTCGTGCTTGACGAACCGGTTTCCGCACTCGACGTGTCGATTCAAGCCGGCGTCATTAATCTCCTCGAGG
>JAEZVQ010000053.1 GCA_023420745.1 Actinomycetes bacterium | reverse complement strand
GGGGGCGGGCGCCTTGGGGGGCCGCGCCGACCACCCCTGTCACGATGGTCGAAAACTCGCTACTTCTTCTTGCCGGTCTTCTTGTCGGCGTTTTGCCCTTCGTCGAAGACAGCGGCGGTCACGTCATCCGCCCCTTCGTCTTCACGACCCGGTGTGGCGAGATTCCACTTGCGGATGGCGAAGGAGAAGAGGAAGTAGTAGATCACGGCGTAGACCAAGCCGATCACGCACAGGAGCAGCACCTGGAGGTAGCCGCCGGAAAGGTCAGCAGCCTTGGTGAAGTTCAGTGCGTAGTCGAAGAAGCCGGCGGAGAAGCCGAAGCCGGACTTGATACCGAGTGCGTTGACGAGAGCCAGCGAGGTGCCGGTGAGGACTGCGTGGATCGCGTAGAGCGGGAATGCCACGTAGGCGAAGGCGAACTCGAGGGGCTCGGTGACACCGGTGAGGAACGAGGTCAGGGCGAGCGACACCATAATGCCGCCGATGACCTTGCGACGCTCCGGGCGCGCGGTGCGGTAGAAGGCGAAAGCAGCGCCGGGGAGGGCGAACATCATGATCGGGAAGAAGCCGGTCATGAAAGAGCCTGTCCATGCGTTCGAGCCGTCGGCGCCGGCGAGGAAGCAAGTGATATCGCCGTGGAGAACCTCGCCCGCAGCGTTGTGGCATTCACCGAGTTGGAACCACGGAATCGAGTTGAGCAGGTGGTGCAACCCGAAGGGGATGAGGAGGCGGTTGATGGTGCCGAAGACGAAGCCCGTCGCCGGGTTCGAGCCATGGTCGATGATGAATTGACCGAGCTTTTCGTTGACCAGCCAGTTGAACGCCGGGTAGATCAGCGCCATCACGACAGCTACGAGCACCGAGGTTGCGCCGGTGATGATCGGCACGAAGCGACGACCACCGAAGAACGCGAGGTAGGGAGGAAGTTTGACGCGGTAGTACTTCTGGTACAGCAAAGCGGCGGTGATACCGATGACAATACCGCCGAGCACACCGTAGTTGATTGTTGGGGGGTCGCCCGCGCCGAACCATGTTGCCATAACGCCGAGAACCGCGGTGAAGACGTAGTAGCCGACGAGTGCGGATAGTGCCGTCGAGCCGTCGGACTTGCGTGCGAAGCCAATAGCAACACCGAGAGCGAAGAGGACGGCAAGGTTACCGATGATCGCGTTACCGGCTTGGGCGAAGATATCCGCGACCGGTTGGATCCACGGGGCATAGACGGCGAGCCCTTCGGCACCCATCATGTCAGGCTGACCGATACGCAGCAGCAGCGCTGCGACGGGCAGGGACGCAATCGGAAGCATCAGGGAGCGACCGAGGCGCTGCGCCAGGGCGAATGCTGACGACGGTTTCTTCGTCTTCTTCGCGTCAGCGCTCGAAGTGTGTGAACTCATGCGTATTCATTCTTCCTATCTGCGGGAGCGCATCTGCGCGTTCCCTCGGGAGGATGTCCTGAAGTCAGGACCTGTTTGGTTGTCTAGACCAACGCTCGTAGCAAAACACATCACGGGACGAAACGTCAAGATATTTCGCCGGCACTGCACATATGTGCAACACGGTGGGGAGGGGCATGAGGTGCCGTGTGGGACACCAGTCCCGGCACGAATGGCTGTTACCTCGCGCTATGATCGAACAGTGATCTCCACAGTGAAGTACGTCATGATCTACGAGTACGTGGCGGGGCTCGTCGGAGACACTCTCAAACCGGGTGACAAAATCCCCTCTGAGCGTGAACTGTGCGAGCGTTTCGACGTCTCTCGAATGACTGTGCGCCAAGCAATCCAAGCGCTCGTCAATGAGGGGGTGTTGGAGCGTCAGCAGGGACGCGGCACATTTGTTGCCGAAGAAAAGATGGATCTCCAGCTGCGACTGACGTCCTTCGCTCAAGAGATGAGGATGCGGGGAATGGTGCCGTCTACTGAGGTGCTCTCCGCTGCTGAGGAGATTCCTCCGCGTTCCATTGCTTCCTCGCTCGGGATCGGCGAAGGCGAGTACGGCTACCACCTGATTCGTCTGCGCTACGCCAACGATATTCCTATGGCTCTTGAGGATCTGTGGATCCCGGTGGCGCTACTGCCCGGGTTCTTTACGCCCGCCCCGCCGGAGGGGATATACGTGGAGCTCGCGCAACGCGGTTTTCTTCCCACGTGGGGTGAGGACAACATTGAAAGCGTCAATCTCGACGGCGACACGGCTGCTCGCCTCGATGTCCCTAAGGGGTCTGCGGGACTGAAAATCATGCGCCGGACGTTTTCCAACGAGACCCCGGTGGCATGGTCGGTGTCCTACTACCGCGGTGACCGCTACAAACTGTGGGTGCCGATCATGCAGCCGATGAGTACGTTGCGCCCACCAGTGGTAGGTGCGGTTGTTCGCGCACATCGAGGAGAGGAATGACGGTGAGTCGAGAGCAAATTCAAGACATTGTTGCCGCGCTGGGAGGCGCGGGGAATATCGCTGCGGCCGAGCCGTGCGTCACGCGTTTGCGGTTCGAAGTTCACGACGTCGATCGCGTCCAATTGTCGCAGCTGCGTCAGCCGCTGTGTTACGGCGCGACGCTTGTCGGCTCGGCAGTGCAGGTGATTGTTGGCCCCCAAGCTGACATTCTCATCGACGAGGTTGCCGACATCATTGGCGTTGAACACCCCGGGGAACAGTAGTCGCCACCGCGCTCAGTGTGCTCAGAGTGAGCGCGCGCACTTGACATCCTCTCTGCGATGCGATGAACTAGTCTGGTCTAGACCAGAAACTGTCCAATTTCCGTCAACGTCGACGCCGTCTAGGAGTTGAAAATCATGAGCAAAGCCGAACAGATTCTCGCCGGTCTCGGTGGTCCCGACAACATCGAAGACCTCGAAGCTTGCATCACCCGTCTGCGTGTCGAGGTCAACGACCCCGATCTTGTTGATGACGGCATGCTTAAAGCAGCTGGCGCTTTTGGTGTCGTGCGCGCCTCGGATGCCATCCAGGTCGTCGTCGGCCCCGAAGCTGATACCCTCGCTGAAGACATCGAGGATTTGATGTGAGCGGCGTCGAGCTGCACGCACCGCTTCCCGGCACCTTCCTCTCCATCACCGACGTTCCTGACCCGGTTTTTGCCGAAGGTATCGTGGGCCCCGGATTCGCCATCTCCCCGGAGGCAACGCCGGATATGACCGTCGTTGCTCCGATCTGCGGGACGATCGCGAAAATCCATCCCCACGCTTTCGTCATCAAGGGTGAGTCGTGTGCTGTCCTCGTCCATCTCGGTCTCGACACCGTGACGCTCAAAGGTGAGGGGTTTGACGTCCTCGCCGGTGAAGGCGACGCGGTCAGCGCGGGAGATGCCCTCATTCGATGGAATCCGGTGGATATTGTCGAGCGTGGGCTGCACCCGATCTGCCCGGTCGTATTCCTCGAGGGTGGCGACACAGTGACCTACGCGGTGGAGCCCGGGACGGCAATCGAACGCGGTCAAGTCCTTACCGTCTCACACGATTAGGAGAAAACACGATGCCTCAGATCACTGCGACGGTGGCTGCCGAAGAAGGTCTGCACGCCCGCCCCGCCGCGCTATTTGCCCGTGCGGTGGCGAAATGCGGGGAAAAGGTCATGATCTCGACCGGTGGCGGCGAACCCGTTGACGCGGCGTCGACCTTGACAATCATGACGCTCGGCGTCAAGTGTGGCGACACGGTGACGCTGTCATGCGACGTCGAGGGCAGCGAAGATATCCTCGCCGACCTCAAGACCATGCTGGAGACGCCGGAAAGCTAAATGTTGGCGGCTGTGCGCCGGAGACTGTTGTCCCGGTGATGTTGCGGCGGTGATGGCGGCGAGGTTTTCGCTGTTGTCACCGCCGCCTCGCTACCATCGTCCTCATGGACGAATCCGAGGAATCTCGATCTCAGCACGGTGTCCCGGCGTGGCCGGGTGGTTCGCAGTCATGGCCGAGTGATGAGCGCTTCGATCCGACGTTGCTCGCCGAGGGGGATCGCCGCAACGTCGAAGACCGCTTCCGCTATTGGGCACGCGACAAGGTCGTCGAGGCTCTTGACGCGGAGCGCGGCGACGAGTGGCTCGAAGTTGCCATCGAGAACCTCGCACACGATTTCAACATTGGATCGATTGTTCGCACGGCAAACTGTCTCGGCGTGCGCTACGTCCACATTGTTGGTAAACGGCGCTGGAATCGCCGCGGCGCCATGGTGACGGATCGCTATCTCCACGTCATCCACCACGAGGACGTTGCGGCTTTCCGCCAGGCGATGACCGCGCGCGGTCGGGTGATGATCGGCATCGACAACTGCTCGACTTCCATACCTATCGAAGGGGCGATCTTGCCGCGCCACGCGGTGCTCATTATGGGTGAGGAATCGTCGGGGCTGAGTGAGGAGATGAAGGAGGCGTGCGAGCGCATCCACCACATCACCCAGTACGGCTCTTCACGGTCGATGAACGTCGGGCACGCCGCTGCCATCGCCATGTGGGCGTGGGTAGTCAGCCGGTAACCGCGCCGGTGCTGCCTTCGCTGATCGTGGGCTAGTTGGTGATCGGCTCACTGATATCGAGTTCGTGAATATCGAAGGCGGCGAGGTAGTCCAACCCGGCACCGGTCACAGCCTCGCGTGCGACGCTGCTGCGGTTGATGATCGTGGCAACGACGGGGGTGATCGCCCCTTCGCGCCGCAGGTGCTCGACGGCGGTGAGCGCCGACGCCCCGGTCGACGACGTATCTTCGAGGACGGCAACTCGCCGCCCTCGGACATTTTTCCCTTCGACGAGGCGCTGCATCCCGTGATCTTTACTCGCCTTACGCACGACGAAACTGTCGAGGGTGAGGTTGCGCCTGGCGGCGGCATACATGATCGCCAGGGCGATCGGGTCAGCACCGAGGGTCAATCCCCCAACCGCGCTGATACGCCCCGGCGCGTACCCGTGGTCGATGAGCAGGTCGAGCATCACGTCGCCGACGAGGTGCGATCCTTCACTCGACAGGGTCACTTGCCGCATATCGACGTAGAACGTCGAGCGCGCTCCAGAAGCGAGTACGAAATCGCCATGCTGGACGGCGTCACGGTTGATGATGTCGAGGAGACGAGCGCGGCTGTCGGCGGGGGAGTAGCTCATGATGGCAATGGTACGTGGGTGGTGCGACAGTGCGGCGGGGTGTCTCGCCATGGAGTAATGCCGTCATGGAGGGGACTTTATCCCCTCGGCATTCGCGCCCTGGTGTGGGATAATCGTCAGCGTCAACATGTCTAGTTGAAGGAGGCAATCAGTGCCTATCGCAACCCCTGAGGTCTACAACGAGATGCTCGATCGCGCGAAGGAAGGCAAGTTCGCCTACCCGGCGATCAACGTCACTTCCTCGCAGACGCTGACCGCGGCGATTCGCGGCTTTGCAGAAGCTGAATCCGACGGCATTATCCAGGTGTCGGTTGGCGGTGCGGAGTACTGGTCGGGCTCCACCGTGAAGGATCGCGTGGCCGGCACCCTTGCCATGGCTGCCTACGCGCGTGAGATCGCGAAGAACTATGACGTCACTGTCGCCCTGCACACCGATCACTGCGCGAAGCAGAACCTGGACTCCTGGGTCATCCCGGTGATGGAGCTTGAGGCGGAAGAGGTCAAGGCTGGTCGCCTGCCGTTCTACCAGTCCCACATGTGGGATGGCTCCGCGGTGCCGTTGGAAGAGAACCTCGAAATCGCGCAGAAGATGCTCGATCTGGCGCAGAAGTCGCGCACCATTCTCGAGGTCGAAATCGGCGTCGTTGGCGGTGAAGAAGACGGTGTTGTGGGCGAAATCAACGAGAAGCTCTACACCACCACCGAAGACGGCATTAAGACCGTCGAGGCTCTTGGTCTGGGCGAGAAGGGTCGCTACCTCACGGCTCTGACCTTCGGCAACGTCCACGGCGTGTACAAGCCGGGTCACGTCAAGCTGCGTCCGGAAATCCTCGGCACCATCCAGGAAGAGGTTGGCAAGAAGTTCAACGCTGGCGACCGTCCGTTCGACCTGGTCATGCACGGTGGCTCCGGTTCGACTGCTGAAGAAATCGCTACCGCTGTGCGCAACGGTGTCATCAAGATGAACGTCGATACCGACACGCAGTACGCCTTCACCCGTCCGGTCGTTGACTGGATGCTGAAGAACTACGAGGGTGTCCTCAAGATCGACGGCGAGGTCGGCAACAAGAAGCAGTACGACCCGCGCGCGTGGGGCAAGGCGGCTGAAGCCGGCATGGCGGCTCGCGTGGTTGAGGCGTGCGAGCGTCTGGGCTCGGTCGGCACCAAGATCAAGTAAGGTCGTCGATCACCTCAGATCGTGATCATGTGAGGTCAGTTGCCGCTGACCGACTGGTGACGCTCCCCGCCGCGTGCAGGCTGTGATCCTGCCGGGCGGGGAGCGTTCGCATATCCGCACATCAATGCCGCATGTCGCGATGCGGATCACGCACGAATTGTGTTCGGAAAGAAGATATTTGCGCCATTTCATGATGAGATGGAAGTACTCGAACGAAGGAGGTTAGTCGTGAACGACTCGAAGCCTTTTGACCGGGTTGAGGGCGTCATCATCGCGGAGGAACTTAAACCCAGCGAAGTTGCTGAGTTCATCAACTCCCTGCGTGTTGTCGCCGCCATCGACTGGTACGACCGCACCCCGAACCTTATGGGTCTCACCCTCGCTGCCGAGGGGCGTACCATTGCCACCGTCAGCGACTCTGGCGAAATCGTCGCTTCGATGGAGGCAGAAGACCTGGCACTCGACCTTGCTACCCGATTCCATGCCGAGGTGATGATCGGCGAGGTTGCAGCGGATGCGCTTCCCGATGGGGCTCACGTTTCCGACGAGCATGTCGAGTATTCGCGTGACGGCATCTCCACAGTGATCGAACTCACCCGCACACCCGCGTCGTCGGTGCCGCTCTTTGCTGCACTCGAAGGTATTGACATTGCGGTGAAAGAGCTCGGTCACGACTGGCGTGCCCTGGTTTACACGGTTCGCGCGGGATCCACCGTTGGCATCACCGACTACCCGTCGGTGCTGTTGACCATGGCGGAAGGCGACTTTGAAGCGATCCTCGCCGCTGAGAACGACGAGGACGTGACGATTTACAACTGGGGTTTGCAAACGCGCACCCTCGCCGCCGGTCACACCTCGGGGCGCATTGCTGAAGAAGCCGAGCGTCTCGTTGGTGCGGTCAGCGACCTGCGGGTTATTGCCTCCGCGATTGAGGGTGCCGACGTGGCGGCTGCGGTGGCATCGGCACAGTTGCGCGGTCCTCGCGCGGTGTCGGCATTCATTCGCGCTCTCGGTTTGCCCGTGGCATTCGCCGGCGTGCTCCTCGGTGAGCGCGACCTCCACGATCTTGACGGGGTGGAGATCCACGAGGCGCGCGGCATCACCAATGCCATTGGACGCAGTGTCGACAAGATTTTGGTCGAGCCAGACTCCACGGATTCACCATTGTGGTCGGTCTACCACCAGGTGGCGGTGGAACGCCCGTGGATCGTGCGTGCTGCGGCCGCTGTCGAAGCGAGCATCGGTACCGGGCTTATCATCAACGCGTTGCGCCGAGGTGCTACTCCGCGTTCCGGCTGGCGTATTCTCGGTGGCATTATCGGTGCCGTGATGGTCACGGACTCGGTGGCGGAGGTGGCGCTCGCCGGCTATCTCGGCAAGCGTGCTCAGCGGTCGAAGGAACGCTACCGCTAGAGTGCGAGGCGGCGTCGCCGCACAGTCTCGGGGAATTCGTGGGCGCGGTCGGTGAATACCGCGTCTACGCCCCAGGATGACAGTTCGGCGGCTCGCTCGACATCGTTAACTGTCCACACGTTGACGCGCAGTCCCGCGTCACGCATGGCTTTGACGTGGCGGGCTTCAAGCCCCGCGTTACCGGGGTGGATCGCCACCGCGTCGAGGCGTTTTGCCTGTTCAATCCACCCGGCAACGAGGGTGTCGATACCTGAACCGCCAGTCTCATCAGCGTCGGCATCGTCACGGCAGACGAGCAGTGCGCGTGCGATCTGCGGGGCGCGCTCACGCATCATGTTGAGCATTTCGACGTCGAAACTTGAGATGAGCAGCTGACGCCGGGAATCGAGGCTGCGTTCGACAATCGTCGCCACACTGTCGACCAGTCGTTGGCGCAGCTCGTCACCGCCTCGACACGGCTTGATCTCGAGGTTGCCGTCGATCCCGGCGGCATTCATCAACTCGATGACGGAGCTGAGCTCCGGTACCGGTTCGAGCCGGTAGGTGGGGGAGAACCAGGCGCCGGCATCGAGGCGCCGCAGGTCGGCGTACCCCTTGTCGTAGTACCCGCCGGTGCTGTTCGTCGTGCGATCGAGGGTGTCATCGTGGATGACGATGAGGGTGCCGTCGCCCATGATGTCGACGTCGAACTCGATGGTGCTCACCCCGTAGTCGGCACACATGGCGAACGCGGCCATGGTGTTTTCCGGGGCGAGTGCGCTCATTCCCCGGTGGGCAATGACAATAGGCATACGGGTATTGGTGTCGGTCATGGTGTCCGTCGCTTTCAGTCCATCAACGAGTGTTCGTCATTGGGGTCGAGATCGAGGAACAGCGCTTCGTCACGGTGCTGGGGGAGCACGTTCTCCATGTAGGAGCGTGTCGCTTCAGGGAGTGGGACATCGCGTTGCTGCTGCTGGGAGAGGAACCAGCGGTGGTCGAGAATCTCGTGGAAGATCTGCGCCGGTTCAAGTTTCGCCATCATTTGCGGCGGAACTGCGCGAATGGTTGGCTCGAATACCTCGCTGAGCCACTGGTGCGCCACCTGTTCGATCGGCTGGTCGTTACGTCCGGTAATGGCACGGTATGTGGCGAGATCGTTGAGCATTCGACGCGCCTGCTGCTCTTGGACGTCGAGCCCGGTCAGACGCATGATCTGCCGGTGGTGGTGCCCGGCGTCGACAACTCGTGGCTGAATGACGATTCGTGTGCCGTCAACGTCGGTTGACATTGTCAGCTCGCCCACATCGAAACCAAGCTCGTTGAGGCGCTTGATTTTGGCGGATACGCGCCAGCGTTCCCCGGTGTAGAAGCTTTCTTCGGCGGTGAGTTCCTGCCACAGTGCCTCGTAGCGTTCATGGATGCGGTTACCGATGGTGATGACGTCAGAGTCTTCGTCGAGCAGTCCGCCGGCTTGAAGATCGAACAGTTCTCCGATGATGTTGGTGCGTGCGAGATCCACATCGTATTCGCGTTGCCCGCGGGTGAGTTGCGGGTGCAGATCTCCGGTTTCCGCGTCGACGAGGTAGGCGGAGAATGCGTCGGCATCGCGTCGAAATAGCGTATTCGACAGCGACACATCGCCCCAGTAGAAGCCGAGGAGGTGGAGGCGAACGAGGAGAACCGCCAAAGAGTCAATGAGGCGCGTCGCTGTTTCCGGTCGCATCGACTGGGAGAAGACCGCACGGTAGGGCAGCGAAAACTGTAGATGTTCGGTGACGAGCGCGGGGGTGAGTTCTTCACCGCTTGCGCTGCGCCGCCCGGTGATTACCGCGCTCGGTTGCACTGAGGGCGCATTGAGGCGTTTGAGGTCGCGCAGCAGCTGATACTCGTGATACGCCACGGTTTCGCCAATTTCTTTGACGGCAATGACCCGACCGGAGAGGTTGACGAAACGAACGACGTGGCGGGAAATACCGCGGGGAAGTGCGGCGAGGAAGGATTCTGGCCATTCTTCGAGAGGCAGTTCCCACGGCAAGTCAAGCAACGCCGGGTCGAGGTTTGCCGCGGTGATCTGCAGGGATTGGGGCATGGCTCTATTGTCTCAAAATCGGTGTGGTGTAGGAAAGGAGCGCGGTGATCGTATAGCCGAGGGTGAGGTTGTGATCTTCGCCTACTGGCAAAGACCCCAACCTCACCCTCGGCTGGTGATTGTGGTGATGACCTCTCACATCACTGAGGGATTCCTCGGATCTGTGGGTGAGCAGTCATCGGGATGGCGTTCACTCGGGCAGACGGTTACCGGTTGCCTTCGAGAAGTTGTGCTGACCGCCTTCCTTAATGCGCACGTACACCACGGAGCCTTTCGGCGGAGCAGTGTGCGGTGCGGTGCGGATAATGATCTGGTCAGTCGATTCGTCATCGGGGTTCGCGTCGGTGCCGGAACCAAGGTCGCCACCGCCGACCAGACGCCCGTACATGTAGGAGTCGGAGCCGAGTTCTTCGACGAGGTTGATCTCAACGGGGATCTTGTCCTCAGCGGTTTCGTCCACGATTTCCAGTGCTTCGGGACGGAAACCGATGACGATTTCACCCTTGTCCTCGGGGGTGATTGCTGCGCGGGTCGCTTCCGACAGGCGGACACGAGCCTGACCGAGGGTTGCGAACCCGTCGTCGCCAACCTTGAAGGTGCCGAGGTTCATCGCCGGGGAGCCAATGAAGCCGGCGACGAACTCATTAGCCGGGCGGTCGTACATTTCGCGCGGGGTTCCAACCTGCTGGAGGATCCCGTCCTTGAGAACCGCAATGCGGTCGCCCATCGTCAGTGCTTCTGTCTGGTCGTGGGTGACGTAGACGGTGGTGACACCCAGTGAACGCTGCAGCGAAGCGATTTGGGTGCGGGTCTGGACGCGCAGTTTCGCATCGAGGTTTGACAGCGGTTCGTCCATGAGGAACACCTGCGGCTTACGCACAATGGCGCGACCCATCGCCACACGCTGACGCTGACCACCGGACAGTGCTTTCGGTTTGCGATCAAGGTAGGGGGTGAGGTCGAGGATCGCTGCTGCTTCTTCGACGCGCTTCTTGATCTCTTCCTTCGGACGCCCTTCGATCTTGAGGGCGAAACCCATGTTGTCGCGAACCGTCATGTGCGGGTAAAGGGCGTAGTTTTGGAACACCATCGCGATGTTGCGGTTCTTCGGTTGAACGTCGGTGACATCCTTGTCGCCAATGTAGATACGACCGGAGTTGACGTCCTCGAGACCAGCAAGCATGCGCAGCGAGGTTGATTTACCGCAGCCGGAGGGACCGACGAGGACGAGGAACTCGCCGTCGGCGATTTCGAGGTTGAGGCTGTCAACAGCGGGGGTGGTGGCACCCGGGTAAATTCGGGTGGCATTTTCAAAAGTGACGGTTGCCATAGTGCTATTCCTTCATCGGCAGGTACGTGCCGAACGATCCGTTGTGAGGAGTGCCAGTGTCTTCGCTGACACGA
>JAEZVQ010000052.1 GCA_023420745.1 Actinomycetes bacterium | reverse complement strand
CACCCTTCGGGGTGACCTTGCCGACGAGGATGTCGCCAGCCTCAACCTCGGCACCGATGCGGACGATACCGCGTTCGTCGAGGTTCGCCAACGCTTCTTCTGAGACATTGGGCAGGTCGCGCGTGATCTCTTCATAGCCAAGTTTCGTCTCGCGCGCGGCGATTTCGTATTCCTCGATGTGGATCGAGGTGAGGACGTCGTCTTGGACGACGCGACGCGACAGGATAATCGCGTCCTCGTAGTTGAGCCCTTCCCACGACATGTAGGCGACGAGGAGGTTCTTGCCCAACGCGAGTTCGCCGCCGTCGGTGGCCGGACCGTCAGCGATAAGATCGCCGACCTCGACGCGCTCACCTTCGTCAACGACGACACGCTGGTTGGTGCAGTTGCCGGGGTTCGAGCGCCCGAACTTTTCCAGACGGTAGGAGTCGAGGGTGCCGTCATCCGTCATCACGGTGACGATGTCGGCACTGACTTCGGTGACGACACCGGCATTGCGTGCCAGGATCATTTCGCCCGCGTCGGTGGCGGCACGACGTTCCATACCGGTGCCGACCAGCGGGGCTTCCGTGGTCAGCAGCGGCACGGCTTGGCGCTGCATGTTCGCACCCATGAGAGCGCGGTTGGCGTCGTCGTGTTCGAGGAACGGAATCATCGCGGTTGCGACCGACACCATCTGACGTGCGGAGACGTCCATCAGGTCAATGTCGGCAACGTCAACGAGTGCGGGATCCTGACCGGCAATACGGCACAGCACGCGATCTTCGACGAAATGCCCGTCGGCAGTGAGTTCCGCCGAGGCCTGCGCAATCGGGTGCCCGTCTTCTTCATCGGCGGTGAGGTAGTGCAGCTCGTCGGTCACTTGACCGTTACGCACCACGCGGAACGGCGTTTCGATGAAACCAAACGGGTTGATCCGCGCGAAGGTGGCGAGTGAGCCAATGAGACCGATGTTCGGACCTTCAGGGGTTTCAATCGGGCACATACGACCGTAGTGCGAGGGGTGGACGTCGCGCACTTCCATGCCGGCACGGTCACGAGACAGACCACCCGGGCCGAGTGCTGAGAGACGACGCTTGTGCGTCAGCCCGGCCAGCGGGTTGTTCTGATCCATGAACTGCGACAGCTGCGAAGTGCCGAAGAACTCCTTGATCGCCGCGGTTACCGGACGGATGTTGATCAGTGAGCCGGGGGTAATCGCCTCGACGTCCTGTGTCGTCATCCGTTCGCGGATGGTGCGTTCCATGCGTGCCATACCGGTGCGAACCTGCGCTTGGATCAGTTCACCGACGGCGCGGATACGACGGTTACCGAAATGGTCAATGTCGTCGGTTTCCAGTGGCAGCTCGACCGGCTGGCCGTTGCGCATGCCGGGGAACTTCGCCGCGGTGCGCGAACCGGCGGGAGCCTGCCCACGGGCGTGGAGTGCCAGGAGATACTTCACCGCAGCGACAATGTCCTCGATGCGCAGCACGGATTCGGACAGATCCGCTTCCACGCCGAGCTTCTTGTTGATCTTGTAGCGACCAACCTTGGCGAGGTCGTAGCGCTTGGGGTTGAAGTAGAAGTTTTCGATGAGGTTGTGCGCCGCTTCGACGGAGACCTGCTCGCCGGGGCGGATGCGACGGTAGATTTCGACGAGTGCCTCGTCCTGACCGTGCTGCACGTCCTTTTCCAGGGTGGAGATCAGCACCGGGTAGTCGGCAAATTCGGTGCGAATCTCCGATTCGCTCATGCCGAGCGCCTTGAGGAACAGCGTCACCGACTGCTTGCGCTTGCGGTCAATACGCACGCCAACGAAGTCGCGCTTGTCGACCTCGAACTCCAGCCAGGCGCCGCGGGAAGGAATGAGCTTCGCCGAGTAGATGATGCGGTCGGAGTCTTTGTCCTGGGTGGCGTCGAAGTAGGCGCCGGGCGAGCGCACCAGCTGGGAGACCACCACGCGTTCGGTCCCGTTGATAATGAAGGTTCCGCGCGGGGTCATCAGCGGGAAATCGCCGAGGAAGACAGTCTGGGACTTGATTTCCCCGGTGATGTGGTTCATGAAGTCCGCTTCGACGTAGAGCGGTGCTTCGTAGGTCTTGTCCTTCTCGCGGCACTCCTCAACCGAGTACTTCGGGTTTTCAAAGGAGAATGACCGGAAGGTCAGTGACATCGTCTGACCGACGTCTTCAATCGGGGAGATTTCTTCAAAGATATCTTCCAGCCCCGAGGTCGTCGGCAGTTGCTGTGCGCCGGATGCGTTGACTCGCTCGACGCGTTCACGCCAGGAGTCGGTGCCGAGGAGCCACTCGAAGCTCTCCGTCTGGAGGCTGAGGAGGTTCGGCGCCTGCATCGGTTCGCGCAGCCGCGCGAACGATACGCGCGGCGTGGAGTTGTGTGCGGCATTCGTAGCAGCCAAAAGGAGATCCTTCCCTGCTGATTCTGATCACGCGCGCCAAACGCCTGGGCCCCTATCTGATACTGCCCCGATCCTCACGTGTAGCGCATTGAGCACGTGCGGGCACAGTTCACCTCGGACACTACAGGCGCAATTTGTCATAGTAGCGCGGATTCGTGAAGTTTTCGAGGCGCGTATCGCCTCCGTGGCCGAACTCACGTACACCGCACCCGAATCGGTAGTCGCTGCGGGTATATGACACGTCGCCCCCGGGATAACCCGGAGGCGACGTGTCAATCGTTTCTTCACCGGTCACGCGTCAACGCGACCGTGGAAGTCACTTGACCGAAGCGGAACCACCCGCAGCCTCGATCTCGGCCTTGGCCTTCTCGGCGTCGTCCTTCGACACGCCGGTGAGGATGGTCGAGGGGGCGCCTTCGACGAGGTCCTTGGCTTCCTTCAGACCGGTGCCGGTCAGAGCCTTGACGGCCTTGATGACCTGGACCTTCTTGTCGCCGAAGCCGTCGAGGATGACGTCGAATTCCGACTTCTCTTCCGCGGCGGCAGCTTCGCCGCCAGCAGCCGGAGCGGCAGCGGCGACGGCGACAGGGGCGGCAGCCTCAACGTCGAACTCTTCTTCGAACTTCTTGATGAAGTCCGACAGTTCCACGAGGGTCAGTTCCTTGAAAGCATCGATGAGCTCTTCAGCGGTGAGCTTAGCCATGGTGGCGTTTCCTTCCTGGTTTTCCTGCTAGTGAAAAGCAGTGCTTGTTGACAGTGTGAGGGTCGATTCGACCCGCAGCGACCGAAATCAGGCCGCCTGTTCCTGCTTTTCGCGCAGGGCGTCGATGGTGCGCACAGCCTTGACGGCAGGCGCGGCGAAGACGAACGCAGCCTTGGACAGACCAGCCTTGAGGACGCCGGCAGCCTTGGCCAGCAGCACCTCGCGGGACTCCAGGTCGGCGAGCTTCTTCACATCGTCACTTGAGAGGGCAGCGCCCTCCATGACACCGGACTTGAGGACCAGTGCCGGGTTCTCCTTCGCGAAGTCACGCAGTGCCTTCGCAGCGTCGACCACGTCGCCGGTGACGAATGCCACGGCGGTCGGACCCTTGAGGTCGTCGACGAGGAAGTCGTAGCCGACCTCCTTCGCTGCGATGCGAGCGAGCGTGTTCTTCACCACGGAGAAGTTCGCGTTGTCTGCCATGGTGCGACGCAGCTGCTTGAGCTGAGCCACCGACAGACCGCGGTATTCAGTCAGCACGACGGCGCTGGAGTTGCGGAACAGGTCCGTCAACTGCGCAACCGCAGCTTCCTTGTCAGGCCGT
Organism: Actinomycetes bacterium; assembly: GCA_023420745.1. Lineage (GTDB taxonomy): Bacteria > Actinomycetota > Actinomycetes > Actinomycetales > Actinomycetaceae > Gleimia. The sequence continues at coordinate 952 of JAEZVQ010000052.1, read as the reverse complement.
GCCATGGGCCCTCCTTCCGTGATCTCTCCGTCTGCTCTCGCCTGTGAGAGGTGTCGCGTGCGTCGCGTGGAGCGGTTGCGGTGCCCCGGGGAGGATTTCACAAAGAAAAATCCCTGGGCCGTGGCGCTCGGTTTTCCGCGCAGGCTCCAGGGTGTGGACGCGGCACAATCAGTGCGTGTCATTCTCCGGTTATTACCTGCGTGGGCTTCGCTTCAGCGAATTTCACCTCGAGTCGAGGACCGACGGTCTTTGGCTACGCTCCACTGTAGCGCCCACCCTCGCGTTCAGCCAACCCCGGAGACGAGGTCGCACGGGTGCGTTTGCTCACATGCGCGAGGGATTCCCACCCCGTAGAGTGGCACCATGAGTGTCGCACACTGGGCTTTTCGTTCGCACGCACTGGGAACCGAGACCACTCTCGTTCTCGCACTGCCCGACGAAGATGTGGCGCAGCGAACCCTCTACCTGCTTCATGGTCTCACCGATACCTCGACCGCATGGCTGCAGCACGGTCAGGCACGTGCGCTCGCCAATCGCTACCGCCTCGCCATCGTCATGCCCGACGGGCAACGTTCGTTTTACGCTGACGCGGTTCACGGTCTCGCTTGGGAAACGTGGATTAGTGACGAGTTGCCGCGAACGCTCGGTCAGCTGCTGCGTTTCCCTCAACACCGTAGTGACACGGCGATTGCCGGACTGTCGATGGGTGGCTATGGGGCGATGCGCCTGGCGCTGCACCATCCCGATCGCTATGGCGCGGCCATGTCGCTGTCGGGCACGCTTGACGTGGCTGGCGATACGGCGTTCCACGGTCGCCACCCCGATCTCTATCGCGATATTTTCGCCGCGGAGGATGTGACAGGGACGCACCATGATCTGCTCGCTGAGTTGAGCCGACTTGACAGGCGCTGCCGCGACCTCGGTGTCGCACATCCTCGCCTGTGGGCAATGT
>JAEZVQ010000197.1 GCA_023420745.1 Actinomycetes bacterium | reverse complement strand
CCCCGGTATTGGTATCGAGGACGAATGACTGATTCCACCCTTCGGATACCGAAGCCAACGGACGCCCGTCGACGCTGGCTCGCCAATGCGTGTTGAATCGTTCAGATAAGACGAGTGCTGCCGGATGATCGGCGTTGACGCCAGCCAGCCCATCGAGGTCGTCGAGACGCTGGGTGACACCGGTGATGTGGCTCGGTACCGTCACCATCGCACTTGGCGCGTCACCGTCGGCTAAATCGCGAATTTCAATGCGAACGCGAACCGGCTCAACACCATCCGGTCGCACGCGCCACAGCAGGTTGCCCTGCAATGTCCCGGAGCGTTGGATACCGGGGGTGCGGTCGAGCGCGGTGACGAGTTGGTCGTGGAGGTCGCCCGCACTGGATACCACCATCACTTCGTCGATGGCGAAATCACGCATCCGGGTGGCTACCTCAGCCTGCGGGGACTGCATCAGCGTGGCAATCGTTTCCGCCAACGTCACGTCACCGACGTCGAGCGCCGTACTGAGGTCGAATTGCTGTCCTACTCGCGAATACTGGACGTCGATGGCGCGTTCGAGGCGTTGCAGAGGTGAGGAGTCGAGGAGCTGACGCCCGTCCCCGCGCCACATCTCGACATGGATGGTCGTATCGTCGGCGCTGAGAACAAGCAGCCGTGCTCGGCGCGGCGACTGCTGCGCGTCGATTGCCGCCGCGGGTGTGCGGTATTGGGCTGCGACGCGGATGAGCGTGCGCGGTGTGGCAGCGGCGCTCGTGCTCTCCCCCGCGGAGATCGACTGCTGGATGTCGGCAATCCAGAATCCAGCGGTCGCGATCAGTGCCAGTGCGCACGCCGTGAGGGTGGCAACGCGCGCCCGGTGGTGCATTCGTTCATGCCATGTCGTGCGCGTCTCGATGTCGCGCACGCTGCTCGATCGAGCAGTGCGCGCTTCAGTGAGCACTCGCGCCTCATCGCTGTCGCTGTGCGGTGTGGTTTCAGCCTTGTCTGTTTCCTCGCTCAACGACTCGTCACGCTCATGTTGTGCGCGTTCGCGCCGCGCCATGTGGCGTTCGATGCGCCGGCGTGCGGCGTAGGAGCGCACGTGTTCTTCGATAATGAGGGGCGAGGTTGCACCGATGAAGGCAATGATGAGGGCGAGGGTAGCGATGCTCAACGCCGTGCCCGGCCAGGCGCCAACCAGCCCGTCCTCGACGGCGATTGCGGTGCGCGAGGCGACGATGGCGATGACGAAGGCCACGAGTGCCACCGCGACACTTGCCCGCGTGCGCAATACGTGGCGTCGAAGACCGAACAGCGCGACGACTGCGCCGATGAGGAGGATCGTGCCGGGGATGAGCATGGCAAGATCCGCCCAGTTGAGGCTGCGGATGAGGTAGCTGACTGAAGACACACTCGCGGGGTTGGTGGTGTCGACCGGGTGGAGTGCCACCGGGCTTCCGAGAACGGTTTGCCAGGTTGGCGCCGCGTCGAAGCGCCACGGCTGCCCCGAATCAGCGAGGGTGAGTCGCAGGGCGCGTCGCACTGAAAAAGAGGCGGCAGCAAGCCACGTTGGGAAGAGGTAGATTGCCGAGGGGACGAGAGTGGCGAGCACGAGTTTCCACCGTCGTCGCGCGGCAGTGATGAGGAGGACGGCGATGGCGATGGCGGCAACCAACGTCCACGGGGCGCAGGCGGTGACGACCGCGAGAGCGGCGGCGGCAAGCGCGGCAAAGGAGGCATCGTGGGTCGTGCGTGACAGTGTCCGCTCCCCGATTGCCGCACCGCGCACGACCACAGGTGCCGACAGGTGTGTGGATCGTGACCACCCCCACCACAGCAGCGGCAGTGCGAGGTGGGCGAGGACTCCAGCGGTACGCCCCTGGGACCAGGCGATCGTGAAACTCGGGGTCAATGTCCACACTGTTGCCGCGAGAACTCGCCACGGCAGCCGCCGGGTCACGCTCTCTGTAGCGGCAAACATCGCCAGCCACGCGAGCACCGGGGCAAACACCCACAGCCAGGTCAGCTGTGTCGTAGGAGTGATGCCAACGAGGGATAGTGGCGCGCTCATCAGTGCCAGCACTGGCGCCAGCGGATCGACGGGGGCGGGGTATCCGAGCCCCCCGGCTCCCCAACCGCTCCACGCTGTCACCCATAGGGTGCGCCACGACTGTGGGAGGTTGACCCAGGCGCCACCGGTGATCCCAGAAATCATGGGTCGCGCCACCGTCAGCACGGCAAGCGTGACCACCAGGGTGCCAATACCGGCAACTGTGCGGGTACGGCGGCGATGGGCGCGGATGAGGCGCGCACTGACCGGTTCGACGCGTTCCTCGGGTTTACGTTCTCGGTCGCGTTTCGCTGCGGTGCGTTGCGCGCGCCAGATTTCGAGGTTGGTTGACTCGAGGCTGCGTAGTGTCGATGCGGGAACGCGTGCCTTCGAAGCAATCCAGCGCCGCCGCCTCCACGCCGGTGCGATGTCAGGAATCAGGGTGAGAGCGCCGCGCAGTTCTGCCCAGGCGAGGTCGACGCGTTTGGTGACGACTCGCGCGATCATTCGCGCCAGGGTGAGCAACGGTAGTCCGATGACGCGCAGCACGAAGATCAGTGGCGTCGAGGCGAGAAGCGCGTTGTAGAGCTGGGCGCGACGCCTCGGTGCGAAGGATTGGTCAGGATGTGGGATCCCCCCGTCACGCACGTCCCGGTAGGAGGCTCGAGCGTGGTGGATTGCCGCGTCGGGGGCGATGACGACGCGGTATCCGCCGAGGCGTGCGCGACGGCACAGTTCGAGCCCATCACCGTAGGGTCCAAGTCGCGGGTCGAATCCGTTGAGCTCGCTGTAGACATCGCTTCTGATTGCCATCCCCGCACTGGATACGGCGAGGACGTCGGTGGTGTCGTCGTATTGCCCTTGGTCAATTTCGCCGTCGGCAATGGTGTCGAGGCGGCGACCCGAGCGCGTGGCACGGTTTCCCACCTCGATCAGGCGATCACCGCGACTCCACGCCACCTGTTTGGGGCCGACAATGCCGACTGTGCGCCCTTCCTCGCCGGCGGCAATGAGTGCCGCGTGGCATGTCGGTGTCGGCGCGGAATCATCGTGGAGCAGCCACAGCCAGTCGCTGTCGAGGGCGTGGGGCGTGTCGGCGAGTGCCGCGGCAACGGCGGCGCCAAAAGTCGTGGGATCAACGCGGTTTGAACTCGGTGAAGCGGTAGTGCGCGGACTGGAGGAATCGTCCTCGGTCGAGCTCGTGTCGCGCGCATCATGGCGGCGTGTTGCGGTTGAGCCGAGGTCAATCAGTCGCGTTGGTGGTGAACCCGCAACAGTGAGGTCGTTGTCGCTCGGTTCGCCGGCAAGGTCAACGACGATAAGGAGGTCGACGGGGCGAGTTTGAGCAGCCACCGCCGCGAGCGTGCGGGCGAGGAAAGGGGTGCGCCCACGGGTGACGACGAGTGCGGTAGTCGATGGGGGTGTCGTGGCGTGCGGTGCAGTGCGGTTTGTCACAGGTGAATCGGGATGGGGGATGACCGGGGATTAGACGGCGCGGCGCTTGAGGCGACGACGCTCGCGTTCAGACAGCCCGCCCCAGATGCCGAAACGCTCATCGTGAGCGAGGGCGTATTCGAGGCATTCTGCTCGAACCTCACATGACGCGCAGATCGCCTTGGCTTCCCGTGTCGATCCCCCCTTTTCGGGGAAAAACGCCTCGGGATCGGTCTGTGCACACAGGGCGAACTGCTGCCATGCGAGGGGACCGTCCACGTCGAAAGATTCGTCGAGATCGAACTCGATCGCTCCTTCTCCCAAGATATTCCACACGTTCGTTTTCCCCTTAATCGCACGACATCGTTAATCGAATTACACGCGTGTCATCCACCTTAGTCAATTCTGTCGTGGTAGGGAAGATGGAGAACTCGTCACACCGACTGAGTGATCCCCATCGAGAGGACCCCCGTGATTCCCGGTCTCGCTACCCCCAGTCTCACTATTGAAGAAACCCACGCTGTAATTTCGCTGGTTTCGCGCCGCGATGACGTACTCGTCTGGTACGGCAACGGTGCGCGCACCCCACTGTCGGGAGCGAATCTCGTGCGCTGGGTGGCGAAGACCACGAATCTGATTGGCGACCTGTGTGACGGTGCCGCACATCCCGTGGTGTTCCTCGATCTGCCGCCGTCGTGGCACGCGCTGGTGTGGTGCGTTGCCGCAAGCTGTTCCGGTGGTCAAGCAGTGATGTCCTCGCGTTGGATTGGCGGTGACGGTGCCGACACCGTGGAGCAGGCGCACCACGCCGACCTCGTCGTCACCTCTGACGCCACGGTGGCGACGACACTCGACGACACCGAACCGGGGCTTCCCGTCGCGCTGCTCACCCTCACTCCCCTGGCGCTCGCGTGGGATGGGTCGCCGTGCGACACGGCAGTCGATGCGATCGCTGAGACTTTCGCCCAGCCCGACGATTTCCTCGCCCCTGTGAAACCGGGAATACGTGCAGTCGAGACCCCGGAATGTCACCGTGGTGATCCTTGCACTGTTGACGCACACCCTGGGGCGGTGCTCCTCGTGGCAGACGAGCGCCGCGACGTCGCGTCAATCATCACCGCCTGGACTCACCACCGTCGAGTGATTTGTTGTGACGACCCGGCGCTGCGCGTGACAGTGAGCGCTCAGGAAGGGATCCCCATCACCGGTGCCCACGCGTGAGGCGAGACGAGGTCACTCATCGCCTCCCGGTAGCGTTCGGCGAGCTCATCCCAGCGTGACCACAACTCGCGTGACAGCGCACTCGCTTCGCGAATCTGCTCGACCGCGCGCGCACGATCGCGACGATAGACGCTGAATCCAGAGCCGTCAGAGTTTGACACCACTGCGGAATCGTACTGGATCAGTGTCCACCACCGCTGTGCCGGGAATGGGATATCAATATCGACCGCGGTGCCGTGGTGAGCTCGCCGCAACTGGTGGAGCGCGCCGCGCGCGACGGTCACCACTTTCGATTTCGCTCCGGCACCGGCACGGTGGCGCACGGTGGTACCCATCATCCGCCCCGCACGCGACGGAGGTAGGTCGTCTCGACACGCGTGAATCTGCGCATCGGTGAACGTGGATCGTTCATCGCGGATGCGCCCCAACGCGTGGGGAAGTGTGTCGAAGAGGTGCTCAGGGCCGCAGAGTATGTCGCGGATCGCCAGCGCTCTCAGGTGCGACACGGAGTACTGTGCCGAAAGAATGTGTTTGACGGTGACAGCAAATGTTGACGCGACCACTCGCCCACCGTGGGGACGGTCGGAATGTAGGAGCGCGGCAATCAAGCGGTTTCGCGCGTGGAAATACGCCTGCCAGTCGAGGGTGTCATCCTTCGCCGCCCATGGGACGTGCCACAGTGCTGCACCGGGGAGGGATACGGTTGGCACGCCAGCTTCGAGTGCGCGCACGCCGTACTCCGCGTCATCCCACTTAATGAACAACGGCAGCGACAGCCCGATATCTCGCACCACCTGGGTGGGGATGAGGCACATCCACCACCCGTTGTAGTTGCCGTCAACGCGCTCGTGCAGCCACGGGGTGGCACGCAGCCCCGCCGCCGCGAAATCGTGGTTGAGGTGGGTGCCGTCGACGGGAAGCCACCAAAACGACTCGGGGCGCACCGCTTCAGCCCACGCGTGCAAGGTGGTGCGCTGGTACATCGAGAACATGTGCCCGCCGACAATGGTGGGACGGCGGGTCGCGCGGGCGAAGGTCACGGCACGCACAATTGATTCGGGTTCGATACGCACGTCGTCATCGACGAGGAGGACATAGTGTGACTCGTTCGCCATCGCCTCCATCATCCCGCGCGAGAACCCCCCGGATCCGCCGAGGTTCGGTTGGGTGACCACGCGCAACAAATCACCGAGCGCCTCGCCCGCGGTGGCGAAACCGTCAGCATCCACGACGTGTCGCGTCCCCTGGTCGACGACGATAACTTCGTCGACGTAGTCGACCAGGTCGTCGCCACTGCCCATTTGGGTCAGCATTGCCGTACAGTCATCGGGGCGGTTGCAGGTGGTGACGGCAACGGTCGCTTTCCACGTGCTGGATTCGTCGCCGTCCTCGTCACCACCCGCATTGTCGTCCCTCACCCACTGCGCCTGCTCGACGACGACAGGCTGGTCTTCGGCGACGACATCGAACCAGTACCAGCCTCCGTCTCCAAAAGTATTGAGCGGCAAGGTGAAACTGACGGTGGTCGCGTCGTCGCTGGCGATCGACTGGGAGTCGATGCGAAAACAGTTGCCCTTGGCGTTTGATCGCGACACAATGACCATCCCGTGACCGCGGACGGTGATGTCGAGGCGAACGCTCTTCACCGTCGTGTACGCCGCCCAGTATGCGGCAGGGAAGGCATTGAAATAGGTGGCGAATGAGGTGCGCTCTCCCGCTTCCACACGGTAGGAGTAGCGCGAAAGCACCTGGGTGATGCGCTGCTTTCCCGGGGTTTCAATGCTGACATCGTTGGCGGTGAGCCCGTAGCGTTCCTCAACGCGTCCAGCCGCACCTTCGGCGTAGAGCGGGAGCACATCGGGGTCGCGGTCGAGGGGGAAGATTAGGCGCTGCAACGTCGTCGTCATCGGTCGTTCCTTCCACGAGGTGATGTCGTCATCGGTGGTCAGGTTGCGCTTCGTCAGCGGCACCGAGTTCGCGCAGTGTGTCAATCGCGGTGGTCACGTCGCCGTCGAAACGCACGGTGCCGTGGTCGAGCACGATCCCCCGGTCGCACAGGTCGCCAATCATATCGAGGTCATGGCTGACGATAATTAGCGATTTCCCGGCATCTTGGAGTTCGCGGATGCGTGCGAGGCACTTGCGCTGGAACGGTTCGTCACCGACAGCGAGGATTTCATCGACGAGAAAAATGTCAGGGTCGGTGTGGACAGCGACGGAGAAAGCGAGGCGCAAGAACATCCCGGAGGAGTAGAACTTCACCTCGGAGTCGATGAATTTCTCGATTTCCGAGAAGGCGACGATGTCGTCGTATGCCGCTTCGATTTGCGCGCGACTCATCCCGAGGATGGCACCGTTGAGAAAAATGTTTTCCCGACCGGTCAAATCGGGGTGGAATCCGGCACCGACCTCGATCAGCCCAGCCACGTGACCGCGCACCCCGATACTCCCCTCATCCTCACGCAATACCCCGGAGATGAGTTTGAGCATGGTCGATTTGCCCGACCCATTGCGGCCGAGAAGTGCGACGGTCTGCCCTTCAAAAACGTCAAAAGACACGCCTTCGAGAGCGTGGAAACGCTCGGTCATCTCGTGAGCGCGACCGGAGAGGCTCCACACGATGCTTTCTTTGAGGGTGTGGGTGCGCCGGATAACGAACTCTTTGGTCACGTCGCGCACGCGCACAACGGGGAGCTCGTCGTCCCGCCCCGCACGCGAGGTGGTGTCGTGTACTGCCATCACGCCTCCTGTGCGAATCGCGGGTCGAGGGTGCGGAATACGGCTTCGCCGATCAGCAAAGTCACGACGGCGACTGCGCCGGCGGCGAGCCCCCAGGTCACCATATGCGGGGGGAGGACAGCAACGTCGCTACCGATTCCCGCAGTCGGCGCCCAGAACGTGTAGTGGAACATTTCGACCACCGGGGTCAGGGGGTTGAGCTGATAGAGCGTCCACCAGATTCCCCCATCAAAGACGCGGTGCACCATTGCCCACGAGTACAGCACGGGCGAAGCCCATGTAGCGGCCATGAGCACGAGTTCAACGAAGTTCTCCGCATCCCGGTAGAACACGTTGAGCGCGCCCATCAGCAACCCGATGCCGAGAGCGAAAACGGTGACAACGACGAAAGCGTAGAGACCAACGCCAAGGTGGATCAGCCCCGGTCTCCAGCCAAATAGCAGTGCCCCGACAATGAGAATCAGCACTTGGGGAATAAAGTGGATGAACGCGACAATCGTTGATGCCACGGGGAAAAGTTCACGCGGGAGGTAGATTTTCTTCACCAGCGGCGCGTTCCACACCACACAGCGGGTGCAGTTGTTGAATACCTCGGTGAAATAATTGATGGCGATGACACCGGCGAACATGTAGATGACATAGTTCGGGATGGTGTCACGCATCCGCATAAACACACCGAGAGCGAAATAAAATACGGTGAATTGAAATGCGGGCTTGGCGTATGACCACACCATCCCCAGCACCGAACCGCGGTAGCGGATGCGCAGCTCCTTGTGGGTGAGGAGCCTGAGGAGGAATCGCTGGGGGACAACCTCAAGAAGCCCCCGCGAGCGGCCAGGGCGATGGAATGTCGTCTCGGTAACGCTCACGCGCGATCCTTACCCGTTGGGTCAGTGGTTTTCGCCTCTTCGGCAAATAGCGGCTCAAGCGTGTTATCCCACATCGACAGCGCGGAAGCAATCGCCATATGCATATCGAGATACTGGTAGGTGCCCAGTCGTCCTCCGAAAAACACCTGCGGTTCGTTGGCAGCAAGTTCGCGGTAGCGCAGCAAACGCTCACGGTCATCGGCGGAGTTCACCGGGTAGTAGGGCTCATCATCACGGGTGGCGAAACGCGAATATTCCCTGACAATGACGGTGCGGTCATTGGGGTAGTCGCGTTCGGGATGGAAGTGGCGAAATTCAAGGATTCGCGTGTAGGGCACGTCCTCGTCGCCGTAGTTCATCACCGACGTCCCCTGGAAATCGCCGGTCGGCAGCGTTTCTTTTTCAAAATCGAGGGTGCGCCAGGTCAGTTCCCCTTCGCAGTAGTCGAAATACCGATCGAGTGGCCCGGTGTACACCACGGGGATCGTGCCGACGAGTGCGTCGCGGTTGAGTGGCTGCGTGGTGTCGAAAAAGTCGGTGTCGAGGAAGACGTCGATATTGGGGTGATCGGCCATGCGTTCCAGCCACGCAGCGTAGCCGTCAGTTGGCAGCCCTTCCCAGGTGTCATTGAAATACCGGGTGTCGTAGGTGTAGCGCACGGGGAGCCGGGAAATGATTGAGGCAGGCAGCTTCTTCGGATCAGTCTGCCACTGCTTCGCCGTGTAGCCCTTGAAGAACGCTTCAAACAGGGGGCGACCGACGAGAGAAATCCCTTTCGACTCAAAATCGGTGATGTCACCGTCAGCCACTTCACCTGCCTGTTCGCGAATCAATGCCCGTGCCTCGTCGGGCGTGTATGCGGCGCGGAAGAACTGGTTGATGGTGCCGAGGTTGACCGGCATCGGGTAGACCTCACCGCCGACGGTGGTCATCACGCGGTGAACATAGGAAGTGAACGACGTAAAGCGGTTGACGTAGTCCCAGACTCGACGGTTCGAGGTGTGGAACAGGTGAGCACCGTAGCGGTGGACTTCAATGCCCGTGTCACTGTCGCGTTCAGAGTATGCGTTGCCACCGATATGGGAGCGCTTCTCGATGAGTGCGACTCTCAGGTTCCGTTCTTCGGCACATTGACGTGCCACCGTCAAACCAAACAGCCCGGAACCGACGACCGCAACGTCATACTTCACGGTATTTTCCTCCTTGCCACGCTGCCCAGAGGACAGCAGTTGTGCCCCTCAGTGTAGCGAAGCGCGTCGACGAAACCACGCGAGAGCCCCAATACCGCGGTAGAGCACCGAGCGCAGGGACGTCGGGATCAGGCGGTATCCGCCACGAATCGCCATGTTGAGGGCGAACCGCGCGGGGGTGGTGAAGCCGATGTGGAGTAGCGCACGCTGCAACTCTCGTTCGGAGCGCCACATGGTTCGCCCGCCGCGACGCTCGTAGGCCCCCGCTCCCACACGGTAGGCAACGAGCGGTTCCTCGAGGTTCGCCACCCTCGCTCCGGTGTGGATCATCCTGGCGAACAGCCAGTAATCCTCCATTTTATCGAGGTCGAGGTATCCGCCGGCACGCGCAACAGCACGGGCTCGCATCACCACGGAAGGGTGATTGAAAGGATCGCGGAAACGCGCCACCCGCGCAATCGTCGCCGGGTCGCTCGGGTGGGTGCGCACGAGGGCGGTGTCGGTATCGTCCTCCTCGAATTCGGCGATCGCGGTGCCGAGGAGGTCGAGGTGTCGCATCTGGGGGATTTGGCGGGCGAAGCGCTCGGGTCGGGACACGTCGTCAGCGTCGGCACGGGCGATGAGGTCGAAACGCGCACGCGCCAACCCGGCGTCGAGTGCACGCGCCAACCCGACATTAGTGTCGAGAACGACGTGGTCGACCGGCTGCCGTGCAATCTCCTCAGCACGATCCACTACGGCGGCAAGTGGTTCGGGAAGCGGCCCATCGTGGACGAGGATGACCTGGTCAGGGGGCAGCTGCTGTTCGCAGGTGGCGGAGGCGAGTGCGCGGGAAAAGTGTTCGGGCGTGTCCGCGGCATACACGCTCATCAACAGGGCGAATCCCTCGATCTCGGCGGCATCCTCGGCACTGTGTGCACTCTGCATTGTCGACCGGTTTTCGATGCGAGCAACGTCCTCAGCGACGGGGGTGTCGGAAAAAATCTCCTCATTGGACTGCGGGGCACTCGTAGCCTCAGAGAAGCCGTCACGCGCAAAGCCGAGTAGCGCACCCGGATTCTCACTCTGTCGAATGGTGCGCACCCATCGCAGCACTGATTTTCCACCGTACAACAGTGTTTCGACCGGATTGAGGGCGCGCGAACGCGTGTACGTCCACACCTTGTTGCGAACCTCGTTGACGAACCGCGCCCCGGGATCAGCGCTGGAGTCGCCAAAAGTGCGGGTCTTGTGGACAACGACGGATTCGGGCACGTAGAGGCCAACGCGGTGGCGCAACAGGCGTGCCGTGTAGTCGAAGTCGTCGTTCCACAAAAAATAGGCGGCGCGCGGAAGCCCATCGGCGAGGATGGCACGCGCATCAATGAGGATCGACACGAAAGAGGCGGTGCGAATCGGGATCGCCCCAACACTGCGGGCGTGGGCGGCGAGTGCGGGGGCAAGGAGCGGGCGCGGGCGCGGGCGGTTCATCGGATGCTCTCGCTCATCTGTCCACACGGCTTTCGAGGCGAGCAGCGCCGGTGTTCCGGGGTAAGCACGGCGCGTGGCGAGAAGTGCCGCGAGTGCCCCCGGGGTGGGCACCGTGTCATCATCCATGATCCACACGAGGTCAGCGTCATGCCTGTTGACGGCACGGGCAATACCGGCAGCAAACCCGCCAGCCCCACCGAGGTTGCGTGGCATGGTGACGATTTCGTCAACGACCGGGTGGGTGCGCGCGACCTCGGGTGAACCATCGGTCGACGCATTGTCGACGACGAGGACGACATCGGCGGCATGGTTTTGCCCTGCCAGCCCGTCGAGAGTTTCCTTGAGCAGTTCCTCGCGGTTCCACGCGACAACCACCGCGACGATGCGTTCGTTCCCCTTCACAGTCATCAGCGGTTCTCCTTCGTTGGTGCCGGCGTGCTACCAGTGTCGTTCAAGGGCGGGATGATGTCGTCACACCATTCAATACGGTACAGACGCGCACGCCCCTCGTGGTCGACGAGGGTGAACTCCGGGTGTGTGGACGCCCAGTCAACACCGGGGTAGGAGGCGAAGCGGCGAGCCCCGTCCTCTTCATCCCACAGGTAGTACGGGCCGAAGTCGAGCAGCCAGCGCGCGTTGGTGTCAGCGAGCATGGCGCACGCCCTCGTGCGGTAGCGGTTGTCACCGAGTTCGTGGGCGATACGCCAGTCGACGAGGGTGAGGTAGCCCGACATTTGGGGGAATACGGTTCGTCGCCCTCCCAGCGCCCACGCGTAGACACTGCCGTCCCACGGGTTGCCGATCACCGCGTCCCCCTCGGGAACCGTATCCCCCAGGCGTTCGAGCAGGCGGCGTTCTTGGGCTGAGAGCAGCAGCTTGTCGTGGCTGGCGACTTCGGGCAGCGCGTAGGTCTGTCGCGTCAACCGGTCGACTTGCAACGCGGTGGGTGCCAGCTGGCAGGCCAGCATGACGACGAAGGCAGCTGTGCCAAGGCGGCGCAGCGACCACGGTGCGCGACCCCGCCGGGCAAGCCAGGGGTCGAGCAGGGTGCGTCGAAGGGTGATGAACCCCAAGGCGAGCAGCGGGAGTGAGGTCAGGGGCAGCAGTGCGGCGAGACGCTGGGTGTCGGTATACCACAAACCGGTGACGAGGGCGCGAAGATGAGGGTCGCTCTCCCCCATCACCTCAACGTTGAGGATGACGATGGCCAGGTGAGTCCAGGCCACCCACATCCACCGTGGACGCGTGAACGCGACAACCCAGCCGATGATGACAACCATCCCTACTGGGATCGTGAGAAGGAATACCGGATTTTGGAACCAGCTTCCCGCCGCCAGCGCCAGGGTGTAGACCAGGGCGTGGAGGCGACCGGGGTGCAGTGGCTGCCATCCTTTCGGATCGACAGCGAGGTAGGCGGCGGTGGTAGGAATGCGGGTCGCTAACGCGTAGCCGGCGACGATGATCACGCTCGAGGCGACGAGGGTCACAAGGTGCGCCCCCGTCATGCGCCAGGCGTGTCGGTTGTCGTGCGCCTCCAGGGGGACACCGGGGTGGTTGAGGTGGAACAGATGCTGGCTGGCGGCGCTGGCACCGATGATGACGCTGGCGATGCCGGCGACGATGGTGGCACTGGGGTGTGCGTTCGTCAGTCCGACGAGGCTGGGGATGACGATCATCCCGGCGGCGAGAATGCGGCGCGTACGCGCGCGTGGCGGCATCTGAACAACCGTTGGGGTGACTGCGTGAACAATGAGGGCGAGGAACGCGGGGACGAGACTGTAGCCAGTGAGATTGGGGTAGAGCACGCCAAAGCCGACAAAGAGCGCCGGGAAAAGTGGGATCGCGTGGGCGAGGAGGACGATCAACGCCACCTGTTCGCGACGCCGCGTCAGTGTCGTCGCCAATGCCAGTACCCCTAACGTCCACACCACCGTGACGATGACGATGGTGGTGGCGTTGGCGACAGTGGGGATGGTGGCACCGATGGGGGCGGTGACACGCAACACCAGGCTCACCAGCGCATGCCACGCATTGGGGTAGAAACCGTCAAATGTCGGAGCTCGCCCGAGGTTCATGTGCAGCGGTGACGCTTGCCCAGTGTCGCGAATCATCGCCACCGTGTTGAGGTGGTACACCCCGTCGTAGCTTTGGCTCACGGAGTCAACGCCGTGAATGTCGACCAGGGTGCGCAGCCCGCTCAGCACCGCGGTGATGAGGAATGCGCCGGGAATGAGGAGTCGGCGTTCCCCCACCAGCTTCGACCCGCTGAGATCACCGACACGGCGCACGATCACGGCGTAGTTGACAGCAAGTGCCGTCACTACCACGACGGGGAATACCCCCCAATGCCACCCCAGCGCGTACGCGCCCAGCCCCGCAAGGGTGAGCATGGTCAGTGAGATGAGCGGGGCGAGACCGAGTCGAATATGACGTTCAACCCCGGCAATCCATGTCACGAGATAGCCGGGCGCGATCAGGATGGCGAACGCGACAAGCCCCGCGACCGGGAACACCAGCCACTGCATCACTGCGTGTCTTTCGTTACTTCACGCCTTCCGGGGTGGCGTCGCCGATGACGAGGCGCGGTGTCCCCGCCCACAGCGTGGGGTCGGAGATGCGGCGCCCGTCAAAGAGGATGCGGATGCCGGGGAGATCAGCCGGGGTGATGGTGCGGTAGTCCGCGTGGTCAGCTTGGATAATCGCCGCATCGACCGAGTCACCGAGGTGGTAGGCCTCCCACCCAAATTCGGCGAGCTCCTCGTCGGAATACATCGGGTCGTGGACGAGGACGGTGGCACCGCGCTGCCGCAAGGCATCGACGGTAGCAAAAACGCCAGAGAATGCGGTCTCTTTGACCCCGCCGCGGTAGGAAGCTCCGAGGACGGCGATGCGCAGCCCTTCGAGCCCGCCGAGCATCTCCTCAACACGCGACACCACGTAGTTCGGCATCCCAGCGTTGAAGGTGCGGGCGGTGCGAACGACGGACGCATCGGGGTCGGTGGACAGGTAGAGACGCGGGTAGACGGGGATGCAGTGGCCGCCAACAGCGATGCCGGGGCGGTGAATGTGCGAGTACGGCTGGGAGTTGCACGCGTCGATGACACGCTGGACATCGATGCCGACCTTGTCGGCGTAGACGGCGAACTGGTTAGCCAGCCCGATATTGACGTCACGGTAGGTGGTTTCGGCAAGTTTCGCCATTTCAGCGGCTTCTGCGCACCCCATGTCCCACACGCCGTTGGGGGTGGCGAGGTCGTCTCGCTCGTCGAAGGTGAGGACCTGGCGGTAGAAGTCGATGGCGCGCTTCGTGCCTTCCTCGCTCAAACCGCCGACGAGCTTGGGGTAGCGGCGCAGGTCAGCGAAGACTCGGCCGGTGAGGACGCGTTCGGGGGAGAACACGAGGTGGAAGTCTTCGCCCTCGCGCAGCCCGGAGACCTCTTCGATCATCGGCTTCCAGCGTCCGCGCGTGGTGCCGACCGGCAGCGTCGTTTCGTAGGAGATGAGGGTGCCGGGTGTGAGGTGTTCGGCCAGTGAACGCGTGGCCGCATCCATCCACCCGAAGTCCGGCTGCCAGGTTTCGTCGTTGACGAAGAGTGGGACGACGAGGACGATGGCGTCGGCACCGGGGATCGCCTCAGCGTAGTCGGTGGTGGCGCGCAGACGACCGGCGGGGACGAGTTCGCTCAGCTTTTCTTGCAGGTGCGCTTCGCCGGGGAACGGCTCGGTCGCCTGGTTGATGAGCTCAACGGTGTGGGCGTTGACGTCGACGCCGATCACCTCGTGCCCGGCGTCTGCGAACTGGACGGCGAGCGGAAGACCGATCTTCCCCATGGCAACTACGGCAATGCGCATCTTTTCGATGGACCTTTCGTCTTCTGCGGTTCTCTCGCGCCACCTGTGCGAGGGCGTGAGCGGTTGTCCCCCTCAGTGTAGCGACTCGGTGCGGTGCGCCGGGTGAGGGGCGGCGACGGCGCGCGATAAGCTGACCGTTATGAAGATCATGTCGGTCGTGGGTGCGCGCCCACAGTTCGTCAAACTCGCCCCGATTTCCCACGCGGCAGCTGCAGCGGGCGTCGACCACGTCGTCGTCCACACCGGTCAGCACTACGACCCGATGCTGTCGCAAGTGTTCTTCGACGACCTCAATATCCCGGCTCCAGATGAGCATCTCGGTGTCGGCTCGGGCTCACACGGTCATCAAACGGGTGCGATGCTGGCCGCCCTTGACGACATTATTCTCAAGCACCGTCCTGACTGGGTGCTCGTCTACGGGGATACGACCTCGACGATCGCCGCCGCACTGTCTGCAGTCAAACTT
>JAEZVQ010000021.1 GCA_023420745.1 Actinomycetes bacterium | reverse complement strand
AAGCTAGCGCGTCTACCTATTCCGCCACCCGCGCAGGGAGTGTGTTGATGCCGTTTCCGGCGAACAACGAGGAATACTCTAGCACGCCACACTGCGGTGAACAAAAAGCCGCATTTGCCCTCGCGCTACTTCCCCGGCACAACGATATGATGAGGTGGAAAAGGTGAGAATTTCAAGGGAAACTCGGCATGTTAGCGCTCGACAAAAGGCGGCGATAGCTCGCGAAACCACGCCCCTCGATTCCCCGCCGGCATGCAAGAGGAGAAAACTGCGACCGATGGCACACTCTGTAGCGATTTTTGATGTCGACGGCACCCTCGTCGATTCAGCGCAAATGATTCAAGACTGCGTCAACCTCGCTCTACGCGAACTCGGCTATCCCGAACAACGTGGAGAACAGCTGCGACGCTGGGTTGGACCGCCGCTGTCCGTCTCCTTTCGCGACTTCGCCGAAGTGCCAGCGCATGAGATCGACACGGCGATCGCGACCTACCGCCGCCACTACAGCACGATGATGTTTGACGTCCCGATTTTTGACGGCATCATCGAGGCACTCGAGACCCTGCGCACACGTGGGGTGACGCTCGCGGTCGCCACTTCGAAGAACCATCGCTACGCGGAGCCGATCCTGCGCGAACTCGGTTTATCACCCTACTTCGCCCACGTGTGCGGCGCCCGAAGCGACGACCCGGCTTACGACAAAGCGCGGGTGATCCTCGATGCGTTGACGCTCCTTCGCGCCGACGGAATCGCCACGGAAGATGCGGTGATGATCGGTGACCGCCACCATGACATCACCGGCGCTCACGCGCACGGGCTCGCCACTATCGGCGTCACCTGGTCAGGAACTGACCTCGCTGAGTTCGACACCGCCGACGCTATTGCCCACACCCCGGCGGAACTCGTCGCGATGATCAGCGGGTGAACTGCGAATAGGGCGTGAGTGCGAGAGCCGCATTGGTGAACCGCACATCGGCACTGACTTCGTCCCCCACCCACTGCGGTAGCGCGTCGCGCGACAGCGTCTCCACGCCAGTGCCCTCAATCTCGAGCACGACCAGCCCGTCATTCACTCCGTGGAACACATCCACTGTCCACTGCCACGGTGAGTGTTGTGTCGAATGTCGCGTCGCATGACACGTGGGATCCCCGCCGAGCCCGGACAATCGCTGCGTGTGATCCGCATCGTCGTCGAAGCGATCCGGATCGAGCACAAACCGGGTTTTTTCCACCACTCCATCCACCCACGCAGCAATCATCGCATCAGCGTCAGCCGCGGGAATCGGGTACTCAAACTCGGCGCGAATAAGGCTGTCGGCCTCGCCGCCGAGGCTCGGTCCTTTGAGCGTGAGGTACCCCTCGTCTCCCGCACGCCGCACGCGCACGACGAGCACCCCTGGGTGGTCACTCTCCTGAGCCGATTGGCCGGTGTGCACCGCATCCATGCCCGTCATTCCTGTGCTCGGTATATCTGCGCGCGCCACATACCCCTGAATCATTGGGATCGTGTGTATTACCGCCCCCCTCCACTCCTCGCCGTGGACGAGGAACTTTCGTTCGATCTCAATCCCCACTGCACTGCCTCCCTGTATAGCCTCGCTGCGCTTCCCGCCGCATATGTGCCCCTCAATGGTTCACCATCGCTAATCAATCATGATGGAGACGCGCTGTTATCGAAACCACAGTCATCGAAAGTCGCGCGAGCGACGCGCCACCGGCAAGTCGAGGACACGCAGTTCGTCAGCAACGAGGGAGACGACGCCGTCGCCGCTCTCTACCAGGCCGCGCACCACCATCGCCGAGGCATTGAGGGCGACAGCACGGTAGCGCGTCCACACGCCCGGCGAACATACGACGTTGAGCATCCCCGTCTCGTCTTCGAGGTTGACGAACACCGTGCCCGCGGCAGTCGCGGGGCGCTGCCGGTGGGTGACCACACCGGCAACGTGAATACGCCGCCCCGGCTCGACATACCCCACCTCCGCACACCGCACCACTCGCGGCGATAGGTCGGCGCGTACGAGCTCTATCGGATGCGCTCGGGGGCTCGCGTGAATACTGCGGTAGTCAGCACGGACGACGTCCTCGTCGCTCATCGGACGCAACGTTGACGGAACCGCCCATTCCAGCCCCGGAAGCGTCGGTTGACTGGCGCTGTTTTGTGCATAGGAACGCGAATGCCATAGCGCATGGCGACGTGAGGTACCGAGGCTGTCACAAGCGCCCGCGAGCGCCAGCGTGTCCAAGTCACGCAGGGACAGTGCGGCGCGCCGAGCACAGTCCTCAATGCTGGAAAATGCCGCGGTTTCACGCGCTGTGAGGATCCTCGTGATGGTGTCTCGCGCCAGCCCGTGGATGCTGCTCAGCCCGAGGATGATCTGTCCAGGTGCTGGCGCAGTGGTGTGTGCCTGCGAGGTGGTGACATCCGGGGTTCGCACGGTGATGCCGTGGCGTTTCGCGTCGTCAATAATCGTCGCCGGCGAGTAGAACCCCATCGGTTGTGCGGCGAGGATAGCGGCGTAGAACTCTTCCGGGTAGTGGGCTTTGACCCACGCGGAAGCGTAGACGATGTAGGCGAAGGAAAAGGCGTGCGATTCGGGGAATCCGAACTGGGCGAATCCGGCAAAACTCGCGTAGATATCGTCGGCGGCACGACCGGTGATTCCATGTTCTGCCATCCCCCGGTACAGGTCGTCTTTGAGGGCTTCAACTCGTTCACCGCTGCGTTTTGATCCCATTGCTTTGCGCAACTGGTCAGCTTGCTCACCACTGAAGCCGGCACCCTTCATCGCCAGTGCCATCAGTTGTTCTTGGAATAGGGGGACGCCCAGGGTGCGGCGAAGGATCGGTTCGAGACGCGGATGCGGGTAGGTAACGGGTTCTTTTCCCATGCGTCGCCGCAGGTAGGGATTGACAGCATGGCCGTGGATAGGGCCGGGACGCACCAGTGCGACTTCGATAACAATGTCGTAGAAGCATCGGGGTTTCATGCGTGGCAGCGTGTGCATTTGGGCGCGAGATTCCACTTGAAAAACACCAACGGTGTCGGCAGCGCACAAGAGGTCGTAGACGGCGGGATCGTTGTCGGGGATGGTGTAGAGGTCGATGTCGCGACCGTCGGGAGCGCGGATGCCGCGTCGGCGCAGCGCGTCAAACATCAGGCGAAGCGCGGTGAGCATCCCCAGCCCGAGGAGGTCGAATTTGACCAGTCCTACGTCGGCGCAGTCATCCTTATCCCACTGGATGACGGTGCGCCCGTCTTTTCGCGCCCACTGGACAGGACAGATCGACGACACCGGTTGCCGGGTGAGGATCATTCCCCCTGAATGAATCCCCAGGTGGTGTGGGAGGCGTTGGAGTTCCCCAGCCATCCGTTCGACGATGGGCGGTGCCGGTCGTTCACGACGCACCCACCGGCGCGCCTCATCTGCGGTGTAGCCGAGTGCGCGCGCAGCATCTGCCATCGCGGAGCGTGGACGGTAGCTGATGACGTTCGCCACCTGTGCCGCGTGATGGCGCCCGTAGCGGCGGTACACGTATTGGATCACTTCTTCGCGTCGCACCGCCTCAATGTCGACGTCAATATCGGGTGGGTTCGTTCGCCGGTCACTGAGGAAGCGTTCAAACAGCATCCGATGTTCCACCGCGTCAACAGCGGTGATTCCCAGCGCGTAGCACACCGCAGAATTCGCCGCTGATCCGCGCCCCTGGCACAGGATTTCTCGACTGCGACAAAAGTCGACGATGTCGGCGACGATGAGGAAATATCCGGCGAATCCCAGCCGCGAAATCACCTCCAACTCGTGGTCGATCACCGCCCAGGCACGCGGATGATGCTCTCGCGTGCCGTATCGCGCGAGGGCACCGTGCTCGACGCGGTGGCGCAGCCAACTGTCGTCATCTTCCCCGTCGGGCACCTCGCAGCGGGGAAGCTGCGGTGCCACGAGTTCGAGGTCAAAGGCCAGCGTCGCCGCCAGCTCGTGTGCCGCCGCTACCGCCTGCGGATAGTGGCGGTGAATGTCGAGCATCTGTTGTGCTGGTCTAAGGATTGGCGGATACGCCTCGAGGTAGGCTTCCGCCTGCGCCACGGTGGTGTTCATTGTTGTTGCTCGCACGAGTTGCGCTCGCGCCTGCCCTGACACGGTGGCGCACCGCGCGGCGGTGGTCGCCACCAGCATGACGCCGCATCGTTTCGCCACCTCGGCGAGGAGGTGCGCGCTCACCTCCTCATCTTCCACGGTTGCCAGCGTCGATTCGACGACGACGTGGTCGCGCCCGAAACGGTCAATGAGGTCCTGCGTGGCGTGGACGGCGGCGTCGATGGCTGCGTCGTGATTCATGCCGCGCATCAGCGCGCTGTCAATCGCCTGGCGGATCGGTCCGTGTGCGGTGCCGGTGAGGATCGTCCACCGTCCCCGGTGGTATTCAGCGATGTCGTCAACGGTGACGACGGTGTCTCGCCGCCCGTTGTGGCCGAGCTGGTGGGAGGACAGCAGTCGGCACAGATCTCGGTAGCCGTCAACGTCGTTGGCGAGGATCGGCAGGTGAGTTCCCTCCCACGGTGTATTCTCCCCTGCCGCCGAGGCAGCGGGATCGGTGAGGTGGAGTTCCGTGCCGTACACGGTTCGCATCCCGCATTCGCGTGCCGCCCGCATCGTCTGGACAGCGGAGTACATTCCCGAGTAGTCGAGGATGGCGATCGCACTGAGGTCGAGTTCTTTGGCACGCGCCACCAGCGTTGCCGGTTCGTCGACACCGTGGAGAAAACTGTAGGCGCTGTGGCAGTGCAGTTCCGCGTAATATTCCCCCACGATCCCCCTGTATGAGTGCTGAGTATTTAGTGCTGATGGTCGAGGTCGAGTCGCCCGCCGGCTTCTTCGAGATAGCAGGCGCCGCACAGTGATTCGTAGGTGACGTCAACGCCGTCGATCGCCACCTGGTCGCCGTCAAAAATGAACTGTCCGCCGATACTCCTGCCGTTGAAAATCGCTTTCCTCCCGCATCGGCAAATCGTTTTGAGTTCTTCGACGGTGTGGGCGATTTCGAGGAGTCGACGCGCACCGGGGAAAGCCACCGTTTGGAAATCGGTGCGAATCCCGTAGGCCAGCACCGGGACGTTGTCGAGTACGGCGATGCGCAGCATCTGGTTGATCTGCTGCGGCGTGCAAAACTGTGCTTCGTCAACGAGGATTGCCGCGACCGGTCGTGCACTCACCTCGGTGACGAGCGCGTCGGGATCGTAGCCGGAGGCGATGGCGTGAAACTTCTCGTACAAATCGTCGTCAGCACCGAGCATCAGGTCGACTTCGCGTTCCACACCGAGGCGCGACACGATCGAACGATCCCCCTTGGTGTCGATCAGGGGTTTGACGAGAATAACTCGCTGTCCGCGTTCCTCGTAGTTGTACGCCGCTTGGAGCAGCGCTGTCGATTTTCCTGAGTTCATCGCGCCATAGCGGAAATAGAGCTTAGCCATCGAGCCTCTCCTGGTGTGAGACGTGGTGCCGGCTCATGCCGGGGACTGTCTCTAACTGTGCCGGTTTCCCCCTTGCCTTGTCGACTTTGGAGGAATGACGATGCCACGCGCCGACAACCTCCCACTGTCCGCGACGGAAACGACACAGCAGTGGCTGAGGTGCAGATT
>JAEZVQ010000109.1 GCA_023420745.1 Actinomycetes bacterium | reverse complement strand
GTATTACTCCTTTGTCAATTGTTGTTGCGTGTGAATCATTAGGTGCGAAAAATGCTGGTTATACGAATAGGTGAGCCACGTCGGTGAAGACACCGGTGACACCCCAGTTCGCCAGTTCGTTGACGCGGGCACGATCATTGACCGTCCACACATTGACTCCGAATCCCGCCTGGCGGAACGCTTCAACGCGACCGCGCGTCAGCCCCGCGTCCTCCGGGTGAATGTAGTCGGCGCCGATGAGTTCGAGGTTCGCTTTCCAATCGTCGTAGAGGGCGCAGGTCTCGTAGAGCGCACCAACGGGGAGCTTTGGCGCCTGGCGTTTGAACTCGGCGAGGACGACATGATTGAAACACGAGACGATGACCTCGCGCCCCGCGTCCAAGCGTTCGAGTTCCGCAATGACATTGGCGATCAACTGGCGTGACATCGCTCCCGAATGCTCATTTGACTTCAACTCGATATTGGCATTCATTCCCGTTTCGTTCATGAAATCGACGAGTTCGCGCAGTGTCGGAATGTGCTCGCCAGCAAACTCCGATCCGAACCATGAGCCGGCGTCGATGCGCTTGACGTCCTCGAGCGACATCTCGTAGTAGGAGCCGCAGTGGTCGGTGGTACGGTCGAGGGTCGTGTCGTGACAGATAATTGGCGTACCGTCACCAATGATGTCGACGTCAGTTTCCAGCCACGTCGCACCTTTTTCTTGCGCCAGACGAAATGCCGCCATGGTGTTTTCAGGGGCGAGAGTGTTCAATCCGCGGTGGGAAAAAACAGTCACCTGTGATCGTGACATGAGAACCTCACTGTTCGTGAAAAGTGGACAGAACCGTCACAAATCATAGGGTGCGTGCGAAGGTGAGAGACAATTAATTGGTCATCATCGGGCAAATGTGGCGGTGCTGACGATGTGAGTGCACATTCGCTCACTCAGATGGGTGAAAATGCTGCGACGGTCCTAGGAAAAAACATGAAACGTAGGCGACAATAGGGGGGGACGCGGCAGGCAGTGCCGCACACCGTATCAACGTTGACTACTACGGATGAAGTAAGGAGCGTCTCGGCTGATGAGTGAGACCGAATACCGCATCGAACACGACACTATGGGTGAGGTTCGCGTCCCCAAGGATGCGCTCTACAAGGCACAAACCCAGCGCGCGGTTGAGAACTTCCCGATCTCTGGTCGCGGACTGTCCTCTCACCACATTGCGGCACTTGGCCAGGTTAAGCGTGCCGCTGCGATTGCTAACCTCGAGCTCGGCGTTATCGACCAGGCAACGTCAGATGCGATCCGTGAAGCGGCGGAAGCGGTGATTGCCGGCAAACATGATGGCGAGTTCCCTATTGATATTTTCCAAACAGGTTCGGGAACCTCGTCGAATATGAACACCAACGAGGTCGTTTCGACGCTGGCCACCCGTATCAAGGGCGCCGACGTCCATCCCAACGACCACGTTAACGCTTCACAGTCATCGAATGACGTGTTCCCGACCTCGATCCACATTGCTGCTGTTCAGGCGGTACACGAGGTGCTGTTGCCCGGTCTTGATATTCTCGCCGCCTCCCTCGAAGCGAAGGCTGAAGAGTTCAAGGACATCGTCAAGTCTGGTCGCACCCACTTGATGGATGCGACCCCGATTATGCTCGGTCAGGAATTTTCCGGCTACGCGACGCAGATTCGCTACGGGATCGACCGTGTCAACGCCGCGTTGCCGCGCCTGTGTGAACTGCCGCTGGGTGGCACCGCGGTCGGCACCGGTATTAACACTCCTGCCGGCTTCTCCCAGCGCGTGATCGAACTGATCGCCGAGAACACCGGTCTGCCCTTCACCGAAGCGACCAACCACTTTGAGGCTCAGGCCGCGCAGGATTCGCTGGTGGAGATGTCCGGTGCTCTGCGCACCATCGCGGTGTCGCTGGTCAAGATCGCCAACGACCTGCGGTGGATGGGCTCCGGTCCGCGCACCGGCATCGGCGAACTGGCGCTGCCCGACCTCCAGCCCGGTTCCTCGATCATGCCCGGCAAGGTCAACCCGGTGGTGCCCGAAGCGACCGTCATGGTTGCGGCACAGGTTATCGGCAATGATGCGGCCATCGCCTTTGCCGGCGCTCAGGGGAACTTTGACCTGCTCGTCATGCTGCCGGTGATGGCGCGCAACCTCCTCGAGTCGATCAACATCGTCGGCAATGTGTCGCGCGTGCTCGCTGAACGTACCGTTGACGGTCTCGTCGCCAACGTCGAGCGTTGCAAGATGCTCGCCGAATCCTCGCCGTCGATTGTCACCCCGCTCAACCGCATCATCGGCTACGAGAACGCGGCGAAGATCGCCAAGCACTCGGTGAAAGCGGGGATGACGGTGCGTGAAGCGACCATCGACCTCGGTTTTGTGGCTAACGGGGCTATCACCGAAGAGCAGCTCGACGCTGCGCTCGACGTGGCCTCGATGACGCACCCGAAGCAGGGCTAAATCACAGACGCTTGTTAGTCAACGACTGTCGGGTGGCGTGAATGATTGTCGCGTCACCCGACAGTCGTTTATTGCGCCGGGTGTGTGGTGTTCCGGGCTGGTTAGTCGATGGTGAGGATTGGCATCCCCGGCGGACACAGCACGAGCAACGAAGCGAAACTCAGTGTCGCCATGGCTGCCATCGCATCCTCGCGGGTGGAACGCGACGAACACCATTGCGCGCTCTCCCATGCGAAATGGGGCGCGAGGCGATGCAAGGCGCGCTCGATCACCTTGACGGCGCGAGGCAGCACCCACAGGTCGATAGAGAAGACCTCGCAACCGTTGAACTCCTCGGCAATGTGCGTGCGGTTAATGGTCGTTCCGGCACGGCGATTGAGAATGATGAGGTTTTCGTGGTGGTCACCCATGAGGTGAGCCACCGGTTCATCGCGTTCAGCGAAGGCGCGGATGATTTCACTCCCCGGCACGGGAGGGGTAGCGAAACGCAGGTGATCGCACAGGGTTTCGATGCCGACGACGTTGCCGAGCGCGCGCACCGCGCAACATTCACTGGCACTGACCTCAGCGATCATGCTCAATCCGTCCGCAGCAGCGCAGCCTGAATGAACGATCTCGTCATGATCGTCACGGTGTCCGGCGTGGTTGCTGCCACGGTGGACGCCAACGGGGAAGCCGGAGGTGTGGGAACACTCGATGATAGTGGCGATGACTTCCTCCCAGCTGGGGATGGCAATCGCAGAATCGCTGTGCTCACAACTCGCAGCACGGGAAAGCAGATGCATCGTTGCCGCGACGAGGAGGATCGAACCGCCCGGCAGGTTGACACCGGGAAGATAGCCGTCGACACGTGAACGTCCATCCATGCAGCCAAGCGCATGCGGGGCGTCAACGAGAAACTCCTCGGTGGCGATTCTCGCCAGGTCAGCGTCGGCGAGCACGCGACTCGGGGTGATCGTGCCGCGTGAGGCGCAGGGCGTGGTGAGCATGGACGTTACTCCTCGTCGAGGTTGATGCCGAGTTCGTGGGCGATTTCGGTGACGGCATCGACCCACACGCGAGATGACGCGTCGGAAGGCATCCGCCAGTCACCGCGCGGAGACAGTGATCCGCCGGCACTGACTCGCGGCCCGTTGGGGATCGCCGAGCGTTTGAATTGTTGCGAAAAGAACCGTCGGTAGAACACGCGCATCCACTTGAGAATGTCAGGAAGTTCGTAGAACGGACCGTCCGGGTGGGTGTCGTGTGAGTGTTCGCGGCTCCACGCTTGCCACGCGAGGTAGGCGATTTTGGTCGGGGTATAGCCGCGCAGCGTGTAGTACAGGGTGAAGTCGTGGAGCCCGTAAGGGCCGATTGATGCTTCCGTCGACTGTGGTTCCTCGCCATTGCGCGTGGGGATGAGTTCCGGGGTGATTTCTGTATCGAGAATCGATTGGAGGGTGGCGTTAACGTCGGCTCCAAAGTGTGCGTCATCAATAATCCAGCGAATGAGATGCTGCATCAGCGTCTTTGGGACACCTGCGTTGACACCGTAATGCGACATGTGGTCGCCCACTCCGTAGGTGCACCAGCCGAGCGCTAGCTCTGACATATCGCCGGTCCCAATCACGAATCCGCCATTGGCATTTGCTGCGCGGAAGAGGAAATCAGTGCGTACCCCCGCCTGCACGTTTTCAAATGTCACGTCGTACACCTCCTCACCACGAGCGAACGGGTGATCGAGGTCAGCAAGCATTTGCTGTGCCATCGGGCGAATGTCAACCTGCTTGAATGTGACACCAAGGCGTTCGCACAGATCCTGTGCGTTGGATCGCGTGTGTTCGGTGGTAGCAAAACCGGGCAGCGTATAGGCGAGGATATCGGATCGCGGGCGGTCAAGGTCGTCCATCGCTTTGGCGCACACGAGCAGTGCCTGCGTAGAATCCAACCCTCCAGACACGCCGATCACTGGGCGTGCTGAGCCAATTGAGCGCAACCGTTGGGTGAGGGCACTGACCTGAATCGCATAGGTTTCCGCGCAGTCTTCCGCACGGTGTTGCCGATCGGAAGGAACAAATGGGTAGCGTTCGATATGGCGAATTAACTCGCGATTAGTCTGTGGCGAGGAGGACAAGCGAAACGAAGCTGAGCAAACGGAGAATTCTTGAGCATCCGTGGGAAAACTATTCATCTCGCGCCGACGAGACATGATGCGGTCAAGATCAACGTCTGCGTAGGTCAGCTGCATATCGGGGAAAAATCGGGTGTTGTGGGCGAGGAGATCACCCATTTCATAAATCATCGCCTCGCCATCCCATGCGAGGTCATTGGTGGACTCTCCAGGGCCTGCACTGGTGTAGGCATAGGCGCAAATCCCGCGCACCGATGCTGAACGCACCATCAGATGACGGTCACGAGAACGACCCACGGTCACCGGTGAACTGGACAGATTCACAATCACGGAGGCACCGGACATGGCAGCGACCATTGACGGCGGGCGAGGAACCCACATGTCTTCACAAATTTCAGCGGACACTGCCAGCCCCGGTAGGTCTTCACACTGATAGATCATCGACGGATAGATGGGGAAGTGGTGTCCGCCGATCGACGTTTGAAGATCGAAGCTATATGAGTCCATCGGTGAAGAGAACCACCGGGATTCTTCGAATTCTCGGTAGTTTGGAATTGCCTGTTTGGCGGTGATGCCGATGACTTCACCTTTCGATATCGCGACCGCACAGTTGTACAGGGAATTCCCCGCGCGAAGTGGCGTGCCAACAATGACGAGAGGGTGTATTTCGGCGGTTGCCTCAATGATGCACCTCAACGCCTCATCGACTGAATTCATCAACACAGTCGAGGTGAAAAGGTCACCCGCACTGTAGCCAGTGACGGCGAGCTCAGGGAAAACAACGACTGACGCGCCATGATCGTGAGCAGCACGGATTGCGTGAATAATGCGTTGCGCATTCGTCGTGGGAGCTCCCAGCGTTACCGGTACGGTTGCGGCACAGACCCGTGCAAACTGATGGCGATGAGGGTGGCGAAAATCGTCAATCAGTGAAGTGTCGTCGCTGCAGGGTGTTGACGTGACGGGGGGTGCCTGGTCGCGCATGGTGCTCTCCTTGGTGGCATGAAAGGTCGTGGGGATGGTCACAATGTCAGTTGTGGTCGCACTCCCAGCGCGGAGGCGACCACAACGTAGCGA
>JAEZVQ010000095.1 GCA_023420745.1 Actinomycetes bacterium | reverse complement strand
CCGTTGATTCGCACCAGCGACGAATAGCCTTCACGCACCGGCCCCGCGATCGTGGCCCGTCCTCCGCATGGAATCGCCCCGGCCACAGGAGGGAGAAACCCTCCGTGCCCGTCGGTGGGGTAGATTGTCGTTGCTGTTCCTGACGTGGCGATGAAAGCCACCTGCCTGTTAGGACCGTGGGCAATCGCCGTGACAGAGTCAAACTGCTGCCATCCGTGACCGATACGACGAGGTCCGCTCACTCCGCGACCGGTGCCGGGATATACCCACAATGTTCCGTCGGTTGTGATCGTGATGAGGTCGTTCCACCCGTCACCGGTGAAATCAACTCCCGACAACACTGTGGGAATCGTCAGCCAACCGGGGCCAAGAGTAATTCGCTCGCGAAATGTGTCTCCTGATCGCAAGTAGAGATGCAGTTTTCCGGTGTCATCGATGAGCGCGGCGTCGGATGCGCCTCGTCGATCGAAGTCTGCGAGAAATACCGTTCGATTGGGCTTCCACCCCCAGCCCACGAGACCGGGATGTGCCGTGACTCGGTACGGTTCCTGACCAGCCGCAGGGCAAGTCGACAGGTCGTTCAGGGGACTGTCGGTATCGGAAAGTGGTGAAACGGGAGTCTCGTCGGATTTCGACCCAGCGTGATCGTCGTCAGTGACATCACTGCTCTCGGAAGACGATGATGGCTCATTGTCGTCCTCCGATGAGGGACTATCAGTGTCATCTGTAGGGGGAGGCGGAGTGTCGCGAGACAGATCGTGACCGTCGTGAACGGTGGCGCTGTCGTCTGCACTATCCGGTGCGCTTGGGGATGTGGAGGAGGGAGTCGGGGGCGAATCGTCAGTGCTGGGCTGAGCCGCCGCGATCGCTGCTTGTTTTCCCTCGTCAGAGATGTCGCTTGCACTGGCAGCATCCGTGACAGTGAGCATAGAGGTGAATGACACACAGAGCGCCGCAAAACCGCTGACGATGATCGGCAAACGTCGACGCGACGACCACCGAGCGCAACCACGAGAGCGTGACGTCATCGTTCGTGACTCGCCTGTCGCGGTAACCGGTAGGGATTCGGAATTATCGTGGGGGGGGGGACAGTCATGAGTATCCTCCGTGGGGGCTCTCCCATGGGCACAACTGGCAGTCACATCTTAGCTTTCGGTCACGATAGGTGCAACTGACGTGTCGCCTCCTGACGCGTGCCGCTGCTCACATCGTTGTGGCGTCGTGAACGATATCCACCAGCATGTCGAGGGCGTCGGTTGCCATGCCGCGGGCAGCAATCGCGACCAGCGCGGTTCCCCCGGGTAGCGACGATCTCACAGCGTCGTTGTCGAACGAATTGGCCACAATCTGCGCACCGGAGCAGCGTGCCAGGTGAATCGCCGCCGCCATATCCCACGGTTTGACTGTGGTGGCAAAGAATGCGCCAATCCTGCCGGCGGCGAGTTGCGCGACATCGAGTGCTGACGCGCCCGGTCTCCTCATGGCACGGAAACGCGAAGTGATTTCGCACATCATTGTCAGCGCATGGTCGGGGTTGTCGATGAGGACTTTCGCCGAGGGGAAATAGGTAGCAATGACCGCCTCGCTGGCGTCGCGAGGACCGGTCGAATCGAGGGCGGAGAACACCCCGCCGCGCTCGAACCATCCCTGGCGAGCGTTGGCCCAGAATGTCTCCTCGGTCATCGGCACGTGGATCGCTCCGGCAACGACGCGGCCGTCGAGCTCGGCGGCAACAGAGGTATTGAAGTAGGGCATGCCGGCAGCGAAGTTCGAGGTGCCGTCAATGGGATCGACAATCCAACGCACCCGCGACCCCAGTGAACGGACGTCCGGGTGGATAGTCCGCACGTCGAGTACGTCCTCTTCGCTATTTTCGCCCACGACGGCGAAGGAATGCGCTGTTGCGGTGATGGTCGTGCGCACGATATCGGGCAGGTGAGCCGCGTCGGTGGGGGTGAGGAACCTCTCGCCGCGCTCTTCGCCAAGCGTGAGTGAGCCGGGGATGACGAGTCCGAACAGGGCATTGAGCGTATCTTCGACCGCCGTGTCGAATACTGTCACCGGATCGTGGTGGCTGCCTTTCGTCTGCGTGTCTGCGATGTTGAGGCGAGCCTCACGCAACAGATGCCGACACATCCGGGCGCCGTAGCGGGCAATGAGGGCGAGTTCGTGCGCCAGTTGTATGTCATCGAGGGTGCGATACTCGCCGATCGACACCGGAACAAGCGGTGGTGGCGTGCAGGTGTGTGACTCGCAAGTCAATGATCGGTCCTTCCCTCAAGCTGGTGGGCGTATCGGGCGGCTACCACCATTGTGGCACGGACAGCGTGACCAATCCCACCGCGTGGAAACCGCCTGTGCGGAACAACGCTATTGGGAAAGTGGTGCAGATTCTGGCACAATGTGGGGTTGTACTCGAGGTCGGCGGATCCCTCTCACCCCCGTTCCTCGCGTCCCGGATTGCACGCCGATCGTTCAACCCCCTGCGGGGTGCGTGAGATCCACACCGTACATGAAAGAGGAGTGACCACAACAGTGGCAGTTCGTATTCGACTCAAGCGAATGGGGAAGAAGCACGCCCCGTTCTACCGTGTCGTCGTCGTCGACCAGCGCAAGAAGCGCGACGGTCGCGTTATTGAGGAGATCGGCACCTACGATCCCACTCGCCAGCCCTCGCACATTTCCATCGTCGGCGATCGCGCCCAGTACTGGCTGTCGGTTGGCGCTCAGCCGTCCGACCAGGTTCTCAACCTGCTCAAGCTCACCGGTGACTGGGCTGCGCACAAGGGTGTGAAGAACCCCGTGTCGCGCGTCAAGTACGCCACCACCGATGAGGAAGCCGCTGCGAAGGCAATCCAGGCTGCTGACGACGAGGCGATGAAGCGTAAGGCGAAGAAGCAGGAAGAAGCCGCGGCGAAGCCCGCCGAGGAAGCTCCCGCAGAAGACGCCACCGCTGACGAAGCGACCTCCGAGACAGAGGAAGCCTGATGCTTGCCGACGCGTTGGAACACCTGGTCACCGGGATCGTTGACCATCCCGATGACGTTCGGGTGTCGATGCGATCGATGCGCCGCGGGCAGCTGCTCGAGGTGCGTGTCAACCCCGAGGATCTGGGACGTGTTATTGGACGCAACGGGCGAACCGCGCGAGCGCTTCGTACCGTGATGTCGGCACTGTCGACGCGCGGGGGAATCCGCGTTGACGTCATTGACACCGATCGCGACTGACGCCGGATAGCACTGAACGAAAAACGGGCGGGGCGGTGTGAGCAACACTCACAC
>JAEZVQ010000051.1 GCA_023420745.1 Actinomycetes bacterium | reverse complement strand
ATGCTGAGGCGTGGACAAAAACACGATCACCGTCGTCACCATCGATGAAGCCAAACCCCTTTTCCACGTCAAAGAATTTCAGCTTTCCGGTTGGCACTCGTTCCTCCTGTCCCGCCACGCCCGCAGTTCTTCACGACTGCGATGGGCACTGCCGCGCGGTGTCACCGCCGCTCCTGTGCTACCTACTGCCGTCTATGATAGGTCGCATACGGCTGTCACTGCCACGAAAGGGGCGCACAACACATGGATCTGCTCGGTGTCGGCGTCGCCACCGCGGTGGTAGCGACCGGGTGCGCTGTCGCAGCACTCGTCTGGAGTCGCCGCCAACGCGAGGACGATCCCGTGACTGAGATTGCGCGCCCCGTCGCGGTCGAGAGCGATAGCGCGCCCACTGATGAAGCGAACGATACCGCTGCTGATCGCGATGATGACACTCGAATTGGCGACCCCAATAACGAACTCGCAAACAGTGACGAGACGACAGTCATCATCCCCGCATCATCACCGGTTGATGCCCTCGACCTGCTGCGCCTACGCGCTGACCTCCACCGCGATGCATGGCTCACCGCAACATTGTTTGGGATCGACGCGGCAAGCGTACTTACCCGCCACACCGAGCGCGTCCACGAACTCACCACGACAATCCTCCTCGCTCCCCACGGCACGTCTGCACCGATGCGTCGAGCCGTCGACGACGCACGCCGGTCAATGCATGCTGCCGCGGATTTGCGATGCCGTCACTTCCACGCACCGGGTACCGGAGAATCAACGTGGAGTGACCTCATCACGCGAATCGGAGAGGCGGTTGAGAACGCGCGTTTTGACATCGCTCGCCTCACCCCGGTGGCGGGGACCGAGATTGCTGCCGTCATGCGGCGTGACCTGCGCGATGCTGGTCGCGCCTTTGATGAAGCTCGCGACCACCACGAGGAAACGGCGCTGTACCGCGCCGCAGCGCTGGTGGCATGCGTGACGGCAACAGCGGTCACGACGCACCTCGACGGGTGGGTTGATGACCTGGGAACGCCGGCGGAACAATCGGCGTTCCTCGACGCAGCCAGCGCCCTCGCTCACCTGCGTCTCGACGAGGAGATCGGTGGCGTCGACCTCGCTACCGTCACCACCGTGGCGCACCTCGACGCGCTCACCTCGCGCACACCCGCGATCCCAATGCTCCCGCCGCTCTCAGCGCGGGACAGTGTCACCACCTGGCAGCTCACTCCCGCGTCCGACGTTGCCAAGTGCGCACTCGCTCGTCGATACCGTGATGTCGCTACCGCGATTCGTACGGCAAAGTACCCCGCTCGCACTGCGAAGGAATAATGACCATGCTGTCTTCGACGACACCTCGAACCGGTTTCACCCACCTTACTGCCATCCTCGCAGCACTTGGCGTGATCGTCGCGCTGGTCGTCGCCACCGCAGCAACGATCACCACATACGCGCAACCGGCGAACGCGCAAGACCGTGACTCTCACGTCGTCGCGTTGAACAACATGTTCCGCGACGATGAAATCACGACGATGGACGCCGTACTCGAAGACACCGGGAAACCGATCTACGTCATCATTACCGATAATTTCGCACCGAGTTCAGCGACGCAGTGGTGCGTCGACGAGGCACACACCCGCTTCCCCGACGACGCGGCGGTATTCGCCATCGCCACCGAGGAACGCGCCTACGCCACCTGTTTTGGCCCGGACGGCTCGCAGTGGCGCACCGCGGTGGAAGATGCTGCGTCCCAGGGTGTGCGTCAGTTGTCCTCGAACCCACTTCCCTCCCATGAGGTCGTCGCTGCGGTTGAGGTGTTTGCCAACGAGGTCTCTAACGCACCGGCGTCGGGCAACAGCTCATCGGGGAGCAGTTCCACCGTTGAGCGCCACGGATTAAGCTCAACTGCCCGCGCTTCACTGCTGTCGTCAATCTTCGACGCGGTGGGGAGTCTGGTGACGTTCCTCGCGGTGCCGGCAATCATCGCGTTCGCGTGGTTCATGATGATTCGCCGCGGTCGAAACGCGATCGGCAAACGCGCCGAAAAGGTCAATGAGAAAACCGTCGCTGACGCCACGCGCATGCTGATGGCAACCGATGAGTCACTGCGACAAGCACGCCAAGATATTGAGTTTGCCCGGGCACAGTTCGGCGACAGTGCGGTCGCGGGTGTCGAGGACACGCTCAACGGGTGTGCTGAACAGCTTGCCCAGGCGTGGCAAATCTACCGCGATTCATGTGAAGGTGGGGCGCCAACTCTCGGTTCCGTCGCGGCGACGCAACGCATTGTCAGCATTTGCGAGCAGGTCACCGCCACCATCTCCACCCTGGCACGTGATTTCGACAATCGTCGCCAGCGTGAAAGCTCCGTCGAAGCTGACCTCGCCACCATCACCAGTGAGATCGGCGAGGTGCGCGGGCACGTCGCGCGGGCGCGTAGCGAACTCCAGTCACTGACAGCGCGGTGGGGAGCGCAGGCTCTTGCCTCAATCGCGACGGCACCGGATGAGGCTGAGAATTTACTCGCCGCCGCCGAACAGGCGGTGGCACAGGGGCAGGCAGCACTCGCGACGTCAAAGGACGACGCGGTCTACCACTACGGGGTTGCGCGTCGGTCGCTGACACAGGCGAAGTCGGCGCTCGACGACGTGATGCGAGCGGCCAATGACCTCGAGCAATCGCACGATCGTCTGATCGAAGCGGTCGCGTCACTGACTGCGGATCTTCGCGATGTCGAACAGTTGGCACCAGATTCCCCCGCGTTTTCTCCGCTCGTCACCGACGCGCAACGTGCCATCGAACAGGCGACGCAGGCACGCCGTGGCATAGGTGACCCGCTGGGGGCGCTGCGGACGGTGCGCGATGCGGAAGCGGCACTCGATGCCGCACTGGCGTCGCTGCGTTCACAGCGTGACAACGAGCAGCGCACCTCGACACGCGTGGCAAACTCGCGGAAGGAAGCCGATCAGGCGATTGAGCGCGCGCAGGCAATGCTCCGCGCGGTATCGACGTGGCAGGAATCGACAACCGCACGTTCTCAACTGGCACACGCCGAGCAGCTGCGCGCCCAGGCGGAACGGGTAACGGATCCCGAGGCACGCGCCACGATGTACGGGCAGGCGGTGAACTACGCGAACTCCGCCTACGAGATGCTCGCCGCTCAACGGCAACGCGGCGCGACACAATCAGATTCCTTGATCGATTTGGGGTCGTTGATTCTCGGCGGCCTGCTATTTGGACAGCACGGTAGCCGTGGGGATTACGGTCGCTACGGCTCCTTCGGTGGTTCCTCACGCGGC
>JAEZVQ010000200.1 GCA_023420745.1 Actinomycetes bacterium | reverse complement strand
AGCGCGTGAAGCTCCTCATCGATGGCCGCACTCAGCTGCTGCGCCAATGCCACTCGCGCTTCACTGAGTTTTTCTCCCGCATCGAGGACTCTTTGCTGCGCCTCGACGAGTGCAGCGTCGAGTTCTTCGAGTGTCGCGTCGCTGTGGTGGAGTTCGTCGAGTCGGCGCCGCGCATCATCGGCCCAACGCAACAGTGCACTGATATCGAGGGCGCGCCCACGCATCAGGTCGGTCAAGGCTTTGCGTCGCGTCTGGATGGCATCGAGACGTCCCGGATCCGCGTCAAGCCCCGTCAGGGTATGGGTGAGATCCTCGCGGATAGAATCCGCGTCTGTTGCGAGCGAGGCGAGCTGTTCGGCAAGGCGCTCAATCGCGGGATCGAACTGTTCGACACTGCGTAGCGCGGTGCACGCTTGGGAGAGTGCTGCCGCAGCACCGCCGTCATCCCCATAGCCGGCGAGAAGCGCGTGAGCGGTATGCACTTCACTGCGGATGTGCTCCGCGTGGGTGAGGCGCTCGGCTTCAATCCGCAACTCGTCATCTTCGCCCTCATGCGGGTCAAGATCGTCGATGGCGGTGAGGACGGGGGTGAGTCGGTCGATCTCATCCTGAGCGTGTGCCATTGCCTCACGGAACTGGTCGAGTGCACGCTTCGCGTCGACGGCACGGTTCCACGCCTCACGGTAGTCATTGACGAGTGTCGCATGCGTGGCGCCACCATATTCGTCGAGCAGGTCGCGTTGGCGTGCACGTGAACGCAGCGTCAGCTGCTCGGCTTGCCCGTGGATCACCGCCAACTGTGGGCCGATTTCGCTCAACATGCTCACCGGTGCCGGACGTCGCGATACCGCAGCTCGCGATCGCGACGTGCTCACGGTGCGCGACACGATCACCTGGTGATCTTCGACGACTCCGTCAAGCCCGACCAGTGCTTGCGCATCCTGCTCGGTCACGGCAAATACCCCGTCGACGCTGGCTTCGTCGTAGCCGGTGCGGATTGTGGAACGGTCAGCACGGTATCCGAGAAGCCACTCAAGGGAGGTGAGCAGCATCGTTTTCCCAGCACCAGTTTCGCCAGTAATCACGGTGAGACCGGGGTGGAAGGTCACGTCGGCGTCTTCAATCACCCCGATATTCCGTATCCGCAACTGGTCGATCACGATGACCTCCCCTCGTTCTTCCACCCGCGCACCGGCAGGTTGAATTTGGCGACGAGGCGCGCGGAGAACGGCGTGTCGCAGATGCGGGCAAACGGCATCGCTTCAGTGGAACGCCGGCACACGATACGGTCACCCCCGGTGACGGTGTAACGCCGGATTCCGTCCATCCACAGTTCAAGCGGCGCCCATTGGTCTTCCAAAATAGTGACGTCGACGACTGAATGCGGACCGACCACAAGGGGGCGGGTAAACAGTCCGTGAGCGGCGAGGGGAACGAGCAGCATCGCTTCCGTGTCAGGCCAGACGACCGGCCCGCCGGCGGAGAAGGAGTAGGCGGTTGAACCTGTCGGTGTTGCCACGATCATCCCGTCAGCACCGTAGGAGGACACCGCGTGATCGTCGACACTCAAACCCAGTTGCGCGGGGTGTGCGAGGTCGGTGCGTAGCACCGCTGCCTCATTCACCGCCCAATCCGAGATCACGCCTTCACCGCAGTGAATCTCGACGTCAATGCACATGCGTCGCTCGACACTGTAAAGTCGCCGTGCAACGGCATCAATCACCGAATTCACGTTGGTTTCTTCGGCTTCGGCGAGGAACCCCATATGCCCGCCGTTGACGCCGAGGAGGGGAACGCCAACGCGGCGCGCAATTTGTGCTGCCCACAGCAAGGTACCGTCGCCACCAAATACCAGCACGAGCTCGACACCGTCGAGAGGCTGAGTGGGGATACCGTCGTCGTCGGTATTGAGGTCGGTGACGTCGATGACCTCGATTCCGCGTTCATTGAGTCCGCGAGCGACGCGCTCGCGCAACGCCGTCGTCGCCACTCGCTTGACGTTGGTCACCGTCAGCACACGGCGAATAGCGCTCGTCATCATTCCTCCTCACGCGACAACATCCGACATCGACGACAGCGCACACTCGATGATTCCATCTCAGTGCAACAGTCTCACTCTCTCATATCCTCGCCCGCCGAAATCACACCCTTCGCGTTATCCACAACTCACACGAGCAGCATGAGGCAAACGCTAGGGGTGTGACACTGCCGGGCCGCGTCGGATTGCCTCCGTCACGGTGGCTACGAGGTCGGCTTCAGCAATTGCGTGAGGATGCTGGCGACGCATGGCGACGAAATACTCGACGTTCCCCGCCGGGCCGGGCAACGGGCTGGCTGCGACCGCGTAGGTGTCGAGCCCCACGCCACGCGCGCACTCGATCACCCCCATCATGGCCTCATGGTGCAACATGGTGTCGCGAACCACGCCCCCGGATCCGACGCGCTCTTTGCCGACTTCGAATTGTGGTTTGACCATGAGGAGGAAATCAGCGTCGCGGCTCGCGCACCTGACCAATGCGGGGATGACGAGGGTGAGGGAGATAAACGACAGATCCGACACCACGAGTTCGGGAGCGGGTGCCACCTGCTCAGGTTCGATGTAGCGGATGTTGGTTCGGTCGAGTACCTGCACCCGCGGATCACTGCGCAGCCGCCACACGAGCTGCCCATATCCGACGTCGACGGCAACAACCTCGCGCGCACCGCGTCGCAACAGCACGTCGGTAAATCCGCCGGTCGACGCACCGGCATCCATACACCGGCGACCCGCCACGAGTGGAGCCCGATCCCCGAGGATATCGAGGGCGCCAGCGAGCTTATACGCACCGCGTGACGCGTACCCCTCGTCGTCACCGTGATCGACGACGAGTGCTTGTGCAGGATCCATCTGACGTGCCGGTTTGAATACGGTGACACCGTCGACTTTTACCCGCCCGGCGACAATCAGCTCCTGAGCTTTGGTTCGCGACGAGGCGAGGTGTCGCCGCACGAGCTCCGCGTCGACGCGACGCAGTTTCGCCATCGCGACTACTCCCCGGGCCGGTTGATCATCGCCGACAGCTCGGCTTCCACGGCGATCAGCTCACGGAGTTGGTCGGGAAAATCCTGCGCGCTCATCTGATCCCACTTCGCTTCCCAGTCATCGAGGTCAGTGTTGACGAGTGGGACGCTCCCCGGGAGCGAACCGGGTTTCACGCCCGGCACGCTCCCGGATTCGACCGACGTCATCGCGTTCACTCCTCGTCCTCGACACTGTCGAGATCAGCGGTTTCGTCAAGGAGCTGTTCGAGGTCTTCCTCACCGGGCAAAAACTCCGGCACCGCATCGACGTCGACACCACTGAGGTCATCATCGTCGAGGTCAATGTCATCGAACTCAATGCTGCCGAGACCTTCGCCGTCAACCTCAGTATCGTCGACGTCGAGCTCAGCGTCGGCACGATCGGCGTCCAGTGATGCCTCGCTTTCCGACATTGGCTCAGTGTCCGATACTGGCTCGACTTCAGGCGTTTCGACAATCCCCGTGGGATCATCGTTGTCAACAACAGTGAGCTTCGGGCACTCGACGCCGCGTTCACGGTCGATGGTTTCCCAGGCGGCGGCGATCAGCGCACGGTAGGAGTCGAGCGTGACGCTCATGCCGTCGTGAAGCTCAACACCATCGAGGGTGAGGTGCCCGCGGGTCACTTTCGCCACCTGGCTGACACCACACGTCCACGTTCCGTCCTTGTGATGGCGGGGTCGAGGATGCGTCTCACACAGCCCGCGCATATCACGATGAACCAGCTGTGGGCGCTGACCTCGCGGCGCCAGCATCACAGCGCGCGCATCATGGACACCGGTGAGGACATGCATCGACGGCACGCTGGCGCTCAGCGCGCCCGCAATGTCGGTTTCCAAACGGTCGCCAACCGCGATCGCATGTTCACCGCCGACCATTTCGATAGCACGGCGGAAGATGCCGGGCATCGGCTTGCCCGCCGCAATCGGCTTGACAGATGTCGCGTGGCGGACAGCACGTACGAGCGCCCCGTTACCGAGGGCAAAACCGCGCTCAACGGGCAGCGTGGCATCCATATTCGTCGAGAAGAACTGTGCACCCGCTGAGATTGCGAACGCGCCTTCGGACAGCATCGCCCAGTCGACGCTACGGTCAAAACCTTGGACGACTGCCGCCGGCTTGTCGTCAGCGCTGTCGACGACTTCGAAACCGGCATCGCGAACTGCCTGGCGCAGCCCCTCGCCACCGATGACGAAGACGCGTGCGCCTTCGTCGCAATGCTCCCGCATCAGCGCAGTGGCATCCATCGCGGAGGTCATCACACACGACTCGTCGGCGGGCAGCCCCAGTGCGCTCAGCTGCTCAGCGACCGCCGCGGGAGTGCGCGAGGAATTATTGGTGACGTACACCTGGTTCATCCCCGCATCAACCGCGGCATTTACGCCCTCAGCCGCATGTTCAACGGGCTGGCTACCCATGTAGCACACGCCATCGAGGTCGAGCACGAGCGTGTCATAACGCTGGATCGGTGGCTCATCAGATCCCTTGAGATCCGAGCGAAGGTTGTCAATATCGACGTCGGCAAACATCTGAACATCGACAATATCGTTGTCTTCAGGTTCCTCCGGCATCTCCTGTTCCACAGCGTCGGCTTCTTCGTCGCGCCCAAGTGCCCGCAGGTGGTCGACCTTTGCGCTCATCAAACGCCACGTCAGCTCGTCATCATCACGCCCTGCGACCGCCACGATGGCGTCGTCAATGAGCAGCAGTGCGGCATCGAATTCTTCGAGGTCAGCACGAGCACCAGCCGCGACAAGCACCATCTCGACTTGTTCGTCGAGCGGGAGATCCTCCATCGCCGTCGAGTCCACGATTTCAAGCGCCTTTTCCGGACGCCCAAGCCCACGCTCACAATCGGCTTCCACGGCTCGCAGCGACAGGTCACCACGCATCCGACGGACGGCACGCACTTCCCTCAATGCTTCGGTGTAGTGCCCCGCGGCATACGCGGTGATCGCCGCGGCTTCCCGCACGACGTCGAGACGCCCGGCACGTTTCGTCGCTGCCTGAGCGTAGGCATAGGCACGTTCGGGATCGAGATCGACGAGCTGACCCGCCATGACCAGAAGCTTCGCCACGGTGTTTTGGTTGCGCCCCCCGAGACTCGCCAATGCTTCATAGGCTGCGGCGTCGAGCTCAGTCGGTTCGACGCCGTCAGGAATCACCAGCCCGTCAATCGTCTGGGTGTCGTCAAAGTGTGCGTCGAATTCGTCGCGGACGTCGCGCCCGCGGGAATCTGTCGAGAATCGATCATCACGATCAAAACGCCCGCGATCGCGGTCAAAACGACGCTCGCCACGGTAGTCGCCCGTATCACGGGAGTGACCGCGATGGTCAAAGGATCCGCGGTCATTGCGCTCGAATCCGCGACGCCCCCCTCGCCAATCATCCCGCCGACCTTCACGGCGGAAATCACCTCGCGTGTCGGGCTGATCGTGTCCGAAGCGCCGACGATTATCGCGAGTCTCACGACCATCACGGGTATCGCGGTAACCACGGCTGTCGCGGCTGAACGACCGCTGAGGACGTGAATCATCCCACCGGTTACGCCGGTTATCGTCACTGGTGAAGCGCTCACGCGGCTGCCGGTCACCATCAAACCGGTCGCGCCCGTTGCGAGCAAAATCATCGCGTCGCCCACCGCGATCGTTACGACGGATGTTATTGCGACCAGCGCGGTAATCGCGACCACCGAATCGGTCATCTCCACGTGGCGCAAAATCACCCTGCGCAGCGCGTCGAGCACTCATCCTTTCTCTGTGGTCGCCGCGTTGTTCGGAGTATGAATCGCGACGGTGCCCATTGTCCCACCGTCGCACGTTGGAATCACCGTCACGGCGGGAAAAATCGGTGCGGCGACGGTCGTCGCGCCGGTCAAACCGGCGCTCGTCCCGCCCGCTTTCAAAGTTGCGGCGCTCGTTGCGCCCGGTGAAAGAGCGAGCAGAAGGCTCGCCTTTACCGCGATCACTGCTGCGGTTATCATTTCGGTCGCGGAATTCACGGCGACCCTGATTATCAAAGTCCCTCCGGGGACGATTTTCAAAACCTCGGCGGTCGCCGCGTCCGGCACCGCGATGATTACTGGCCTCGTACGCCATTCGATTCTCTTATTCTCTCGATGTGCATCACCACCGACAGGTGGGATGGTGCGACGACCTACCTCAGGTGCCGCACCCCTCAACACTACACAGCGACACCAAGAAAAGGTAGATCCGATCGTATTGCGTTGAGCCACATATCAATTCCCTGGGTCACACGGGGCACAACGGAAACCGACCCACCAACGGCATGAGAGCGATTGTGCGATCAGATCAGTGTGGAGGCTGTTGGTGTTGCTCTGCTGAGCAGCGGCTGCACATTGGTGCGGCCCCAAGCAGCGGTATATCTCGCACGTATCGTGCGGTTTCTCCGGATCCTGTTACCGGGCAGTTACGTGTTGTTATTTGTGTGGGTTGGGGAATGTGGGTGTGTGTTGGGGGGCAAGCCGTTGGTGTTGGCTTGCCCCCCCTTTTTTTTGGTGTGGTGTGTGGCGGTTTCCTACTCTCCCACAACCCCTCGGTTGCAGTACCATTGGCGTTCTTGGGCTTAGCTTCCAGGTTCGGAATGGTGCTGG
>JAEZVQ010000086.1 GCA_023420745.1 Actinomycetes bacterium | reverse complement strand
GGTATACGCCGTACCTGCTGCTGGCCATCCCGGTCACGTGGGTGCTGGTCTTCTCGCTGTGGCCGTTCTTCAACACGGTGGCGCTGGCGTTCACGAACGCCCGCCCGCTGCGACCGGTCACATTCGTAGGGCTCGCCAACTTCCGAGCACTGTTCGAGGACCCGCACTTCATTTACGCGATAACGACTTGTCTGGTCTACGTCGTGGTGTGCGTCCCTCTCCTCACTCTGCTGCCCCTGCTCCTCGCCCTCCTCGTGGAAAAAAAGATTCCGGGCATTGCCGCTTTTCGCACCGCCTACTATTTCCCGGTGGTGGCCTCGGTGGTGGTCGTCGGCATCATCTGGGCGTGGATGTTCGACTCCCGCGGTGTCATCAACCAGTCGCTCGAAGCGCTCGGGCTGGTTGACGAACCGGTGAACTTCCTCGTCGAACGATGGTGGCTGATCCTGTGCGCCATCCTTCTCACCGTGTGGAAGGGGTTGGGCTACTACATGGTGGTCTACCTCGCGGCACTGGGCAATGTCACCAAGGATCTCCACGAAGCCGCGGCCATCGACGGGGCGAATGCGTGGCGGCGCTTCTGGTCGATCACCGTTCCCGGCGTGCGCGGGGCAATGGTGCTCATCGCCGCACTGATCTCCGTGTCGGCCATGAGGATCTTCTCCGAGATCTACGTGCTGTCCAACGGCACCGGTGGCCCCGGCGGTCAAGCCCAGTCAATCGTGATGATGGTGCAGCAAGTCGGATCCGGTCTCGGTGGGCGGCTCGGCTACGCCTCAGCCATTTCGGTCGTGCTGTTCTTCCTCACCATTGGGCCGCTCACCCTTGTCGGCATCATGAACTACTCGAGCGAAATCCAAACGCTGCGCAAGAACCGCCGCGCCCGGAAAATCGCGCGAGAAAACCAGCGTCGCGCGGCGAGTGTAGGTCGTGCACGCGGATCGGTGAATGAGGACGAGGTCGCGGTCGGTGGGCTCACTGCCGCCGTCAATGCCGCGCCGACACAACCGACAGGAGGGCAGTGACGATGGCTCAGGCGAGTATTGCATCGCGCGAACAGGCGCGCCGTGCCATCGCACCGCGTCGCGAGGTGCCGTGGCGGCGCAAGGGTGAGTCCAATATTTTCAAACCCTCGCCGTGGGGGCTCGGGATGCGCTACGTGCTCCTCGTTCTCGTGTTCCTCATTGCGGTGCTGCCGTTCGTGTGGGAACTGTCAACCTCACTCAAAGGGGCGGCGGAAGACATCTACTCGTTCCCACCGCAGCTGATCCCACGGGAACCGACCTTCCAGCACTATCAGACGGTGGCAAACACCGTGCCGGTGGTGCGCTACGCCTGGCATTCGCTGCTGGTGGCATCGGGAGCGGTGGTGTCGAATACGCTGCTCGCCACCATGGGCGGCTACGCGCTGGGCTGTATGCGCTTCAAAGGAAAGTGGGTGGTGATGGCGATCTTCTTGTCCACCATGCTGCTACCCGGTGAAGTGACGCTGACCAGCCAGTTCCTCACCATCAAGTCGCTCGGGCTGGCCAACACCCTGTGGGGCGTGTTCCTCCCCGGTGCGATCGGCGCGATGAACGTGTTGTTGATGGCGGTGGTGTGCCGCAACATCCCGAAAGATCTCCTCGACGCCGCAGCCATCGACGGGGCGACGACCTGGCAGCGCATCCGCCACATCGTGTGGCCGAACGTGCGCGGCATGGCGTCGGTGGTGGCACTGTTCTCCTTTATCGGAGCGTGGGATGACTTCTTGTGGCCGCTGGTGGTGCTGTCCGACCCGGATAAGTACACGCTGACCGTCGGGATGCAGTACCTCCATTCGAATTTCGGATCGAATCCGCGCGTTGTTGCCGCGGGAACGGTCATCGCCCTCGTGCCGATCATCATCCTCTTCGCCTGTATGCAAAAGTACTTCTTCAAGGGTGTTGAGGAAGGCGGCATTAAGGGCTAGCCTCCGGAATCCACGCGGGCGGGCGTGCTCTCAACGCATGACAGCAGCGAGGGTGCGCCCGTCGCGCGTGCGGCGGTAATCAATGTTCGTCACACATTTGTCGCGCG
This sequence comes from Actinomycetes bacterium, assembly GCA_023420745.1. Classification (GTDB taxonomy): domain Bacteria; phylum Actinomycetota; class Actinomycetes; order Actinomycetales; family Actinomycetaceae; genus Gleimia. Next base: position 2,721 of record JAEZVQ010000086.1, on the reverse strand, counting down.
TCTGGGTAGCGCGGCAGCGCTGGCGTGTGACAAGGTGAGGGGCGAGTGCAAACTGATCGTGATCGTGAGGAAGAAGGAAACGTGGCGGGTAAGAAACTCGTGATCGTAGAGTCTCCGGCGAAGGCACGCACCATCGGCAACTATCTCGGTGCTGACTTCGACGTCGAGGCGTCGATTGGGCACATCCGCGACCTCCCGCAGCCCTCCGACCTCCCCGCCGACATGAAGAAGAGCGGCTACGGGCGTTTCGCCGTCGACGTTGACGCCGACTTTGACCCCTACTACGTGGTGTCGGCAGATAAGAAGAAAACTGTCGCCGCACTCAAACGCAAACTCAAGGACGCCGACGAACTCTACCTCGCCACCGATGAGGACCGCGAAGGTGAAGCGATCGCGTGGCACCTGCTCGAGGTTCTCAAACCGAAAGTGCCGGTCAAGCGGATGGTGTTTCACGAAATCACCCGCGAAGCGATCGAACGCGCGTTGAACAACACCCGCGAGGTCGACACGCACCTCGTTGACGCGCAGGAAACGCGGCGAATCCTCGACCGCCTCGTCGGCTACGAAGTGTCGCCGCTACTGTGGCGCAAGGTCGCGCCGGGGCTTTCTGCTGGTCGTGTGCAGTCGGTAGCGACGCGGCTCGTGGTTGATCGCGAACGCGAACGGATGAACCACGTGGCCGCAACCTACTGGGGGGTTGACGTCACTTTCACGCCGGGCGACGACACTCCGAGTGGGGAATTCCTCGCGGCACTGACCCATCTTGACGGACGCCGGGTCGCAACTGGACGCGATTTCAACGACGACGCGACGGTGAAGAAAGCGAGCGAAGTCGTCCACCTCAACGAGGATGGCGCCACCGTGATCGCCGCAGCACTGGAGGATCACGGGTCGCGCACGGCACGCGTCGAATCGGTGGAGTCGAAGCCGTATCGCCGCCGCCCTGCCGCACCGTTTACCACCTCGACCTTGCAGCAAGAAGCCGGTCGCAAACTCAAGTGGAACTCGCGCGACACCATGCGCACCGCACAGGCGCTGTACGAAAACGGATACATCACCTACATGCGCACCGACTCGACAGCACTGTCTGAGCAGGCAGTCCGTGCGGCACGCGAGCAGGCACGCGACCTCTTCGGCGCCTCCGCGGTGCCAAACGCGCCGCGGATCTACCAGGCGAAAGCAAAAGGCGCGCAAGAAGCACACGAGGCGATTCGCCCTGCCGGTGACCATTTCCGCACCCCCGACGCGGTGGCCGCGCGATTGAACTCCGCGGAACTTGCCCTCTACACGCTGATTTGGAAGCGCACCATCGCCTCGCAGATGACGGACGCCACCGGCACCACGGATACGGTGCGCATCGGTGTCGACCTCACCACCCCGGCGGCGGGAACGCTCACCGCGGGCGACCACCATGCGATCGCCTCGGTGTCGGGCACCGTCATCACTCATCGCGGATTCCTCGCCGCCTACGAAGAAGGGCGCGACGCCTCCCGCTACGAGCAGCGTGGAAGCGAGGGCGACCAGAGTCTGCCGGAACTCGCGCAGGGACAGGCGGTGAGCGTCGTCGGAGTGGAGGCCGGCGGGCACGTCACTACGCCGCCGCCGCGCTACACCGAAGCGTCGCTGGTCAAAGCCTTGGAAGAGCGCGGCATCGGGCGACCCTCCACCTATGCGGCAACGATTTCCGTCATCGTCGACCGCGGGTATGTCGCTAAACGCGGTCAGGCGCTGGTGCCGTCGTGGCTGGCCTTCTCGGTGATTCGACTGCTGGAAGACAATCTCGGTCGCCTCGTCGACTACGACTTCACCGCGAGGATGGAAGAAGATCTCGACCGCATTGCTGCCGGCGAGGCGGAGCGCGTGGCGTGGCTGCGTTCCTTCTACCACGGGGATGCGGACGTCGCGCCGCGCGTTGGCGAAGACGGTGCCGGGCTGCGCCAGCAGGTTGAGACGCTGGGCGACATTGACGCGCGCGAGGTCAACTCGATGCCGATCGGCGAGGGGATGACGCTGCGGGTCGGCCGCTACGGACCCTACCTCGAACGCGAAGGGGACGACACGCGGGCGAATGTGCCTGACGACGTCGCGCCCGACGAACTCACCGTGGAAAAAGCGCGGGAGCTTTTCGCACTCGCTGCCGACGGTGGTCGCGTGCTCGGGCGCGATCCCCAGACCGGGCACGAAATCAAGGCGCTGAACGGGCGTTTTGGCCCCTATGTCACCGAGGTCATTGACAGTGAGGACGGTGCGAAAACGGAGAAGCCGCGCACCGCGTCGCTGCTCAAAACGATGGATTTAGCGACGGTGACGCTTGAGGATGCGATGAAGCTGCTGTCGCTACCGCGCGAAGTGGGTGTCGACCCCGATAGCAACGAGGTGATTACCGCCCAAAACGGGCGCTACGGTCCCTATCTCAAGCGCGGCAGCGAATCGCGGTCATTGGACAGTGAAGAAGCGATGTTTAGCGTCACCCTCGAGGAGGCACTGGCGCTGTTTGCCCAGCCGAAGGGGCGTGGGCGTCGCACCGCGTCCGCACCGCTGCGCACCTTCGGGGAGGATCCCGACAGCGGCAAGCCGGTGGTGATTAAGGACGGTCGGTTCGGTCCCTACATTACCGACGGGACGACGAACGTCACTGTGCCGCGTGCCGAGTCCGTCGAGGACATCAGCGAGGCACGCGCCTTCGAGCTCCTCGCGGCGAAACGCGCCAAAGGACCGAGC
>JAEZVQ010000191.1 GCA_023420745.1 Actinomycetes bacterium | reverse complement strand
CGCCCTGTGCGGCAATCCCCCACCGCTCGACCCGCCACCCAGCCGAGACAGCATCGCGACGCATCGACTCATCGAGGTCAGCAAAAACCAGCACGCTTGGACCGGCGCCGGAGACGACTGCGGGAATGGCGCGCTGACGCAGATAGTCCACCAGTGTGAAAGTTGTCGGCATTGCGCCTCGTCGCGCCTCCTGGTGCAGCCGATCCTCGGTGGCATCGAATAGTGCCGTCGTCTCGGTTGCTCCTGCGAGGACGAGGGCGAGGAGCCCGGCTCGCGCACAGTTGTGCGCAGCGTCGTCAAAGGCCACGGTGGCGGGCAGCACGCGTCGCGCTTCACTCGTCGCGAGCGTCACCGAAGGGATGAGCACGGTTGTCGACAATCCCGACGGCACCGGCATAGTCACGGCGCGCGGTGTCTCAGCCATCCACGTCCAGGTGACGGCACCGTAAATCGCGGGAGCGACGTTATCGGGGTGACCTTCGAGGGAAGTGGCGATGGCGAGCACATCCTCATCGCTCATCTCGTCGATCCCGACCAACCCGCGAGCGAGGCTAATCCCCGCAACGATTGCTGCGGCTGAGGAGCCCAGTCCCGCGCTTTGCGGGATGGTATTGCGCGCGTGGAGTCGCACACCCACTTGCGGGGCATCGAGAATGTCGAGGGTGTGGCGCAGCGCCTGAATGACGAGGTGGTCGTCGTCACGCGGTAGGGTGTCGGCGCCCTCTCCGTCAATGTCGACGACGGTGCGTGAACTTGCAGTGGCGCACAGCTCGACCTCATCCCAGGTGTCGAGAGCGAGCCCAGCGCAGTCAAAACCCGGACCGAGATTCGCGCTGGTGGCGGGCACTCGCACCCGCACGCGGTCGTTTGTCAGTTTCACCGCGAAGTCTCCTCACCGGTTTCCTCAACACCCGCCGCGGTACTGACCTCGGCGCTCGTCGTCGCACTCGAATGCACCGCAACAATGTCAAGCCCCAGACCATTACCATCGCGCGCTGCGGTCGCCGCATCCTCGCTGGCAATGATTGGCAGTTGCGCGTAGGTCAGCGCTCGCGGAGCACGCCCCCCAAGGACACGGTGGGCGGCAGCCGCAACGAGGTCGGATACGACGGCGGAAGCTGTCGGCGAACCTCCGGCTCCGAGCCCGGAGAACACGAGTGTGCCGGCGGCTTCGCATTCCACCATCACCGCATTGACAGCGCCGTGAATACTCGCCAGTTGGTGGTCGTCGGGGATGACGGCGGGGAACACTCGCGCATTGACACCCTCGACGCCGTTGCGGTCGACCACTCTTTGGGCAACCGCGAGGAGCTTGACCACTCCCCCGCGTTCACGCGCCCGGCGAATATCGTCCGCTGTGATACTGCGAATCCCTTCGACCTCGACGTCATTGAGTGTCAGCGTGGTGTGGAAGGCGAGCGACGCCATCAGTGCGCACTTCGCTGCCGAATCCCACCCGTCAATATCCGCACTCGGGTCAGCTTCCGCGAAGCCCAGGCGCTGGGCATCGGCGATCGCGGCGTCCATCGACGTCCCGCGCGTGGTCATCTCGTCGAGGATGTAGTTGGTGGTGCCGTTGACAATGCCGACAATGCGGCTGATGCGGTCGCCGACGATGGATTCGCGCAGCCCGTAAACGATGGGAACAGCACCGGCAACCGCCGCCTCGTAGTACAGGTCAGTGTGGTGACGTTCAGCAAGTTCGTGCAGTTCGTGACCGGCACTCGCAAGCAGCGCCTTATTGCCGGTAATGACCGACTTGCCACCAGCCAGCGCACGAGCGACTAGTGTCCGCGCCGTTGTCGTGCCACCGATGAGCTCGATGACAATATCGGCACCGTCAATCGCCTTTTCAGCATCAGTAGTGATGAGATTGCGAGGAATCGGGTAATCTCGGGGCGCGTCAACATCACGCACGACGACAGCTGATATATCGAGGATCGCGTGAGCACGTTCAGCAAGCTCTTCACGCTGTTCTTCGAGTAGCCGGACAACCTGAGATCCCACAGTGCCAGCTCCGAGGACGGCGACGCGCAGCCGTGCGCGGGCGGCGGTGTCGCGAGCAAGGACATCAGTGACGGTTTCGGGTCGGATTGCCCAGCGTGCCTTTCCGCCTTCAACAAGCAGCGTGCCCGGGCGGGGAAACATGTTGTAGTTCGATGCCATCACGTGACCGTAGGCGCCGGTTGCCGGCACGGCAAGAATGTCGCCGCGTCGAATGTCGTCGGGCAGGTCGACGTCATGGATGACGATGTCGCCGGATTCGCAGTGACCTCCAACGACGCGTGCACGCACCGCGGGTGCCGACGAGCGCCTGTTCGCCACGGTCGTGGTGTAGCGCGCACCGTAGAGTGATGGACGGATATTGTCCGACATGCCGCCGTCAACGCTGACATAGAGGCGTGACGCGTCGGTTCCAATCGGCTGATTTTTCACCGTTCCGACACGATAGAGGGTGACGCATGCCGGTCCGATGACGCTTCGCCCCGGTTCAATCGACACGCGGGGAATCGCGACCTCATACTCGGCGCATGCCGAGCGCACAGCATCGGCAAGCGTGCGCGCCACCGTCTGTGGGCTCGGTGCCACCGGGTCATCACCCGTGTATGAAATGGCGTACCCTCCACCGAGATCGATTTCTTCGCACGCAATACCGCAGTCTCGTAACTGTCGGACGAAGCCAATGACGCGACGCGCAGATTCCCCGAAAGCTTCGAGATCAAGGATCTGTGACCCGATATGGGCGTGGATGCCAACGAGTTCGAGTTCGGGTCGTTGCGCAATATCACGCGCCACCTCACGTGCCACTCCCGACGTGAGCGACAGTCCAAATTTCTGATCTTCGTGGGCGGTTGCGATGAACTCATGACCACCGGCATGAACACCGGTGGTGACGCGAATCATCACCCTCGCCACCCGGTTGTGTCGCTGCGCAACTGCGGCAATGCGATCAACCTCATCCGGCGCGTCGATGACAATGCGACCGATGCCGCGTTCCCCAGCGGACACGGCAAGATCAATCACCGCGTCGGATTTATTGTTGCCGTGTAGTCCAACTACTTCAGGGTCAGCTCCCGCATTGAGTGCGCACGTCAATTCGCCAAGGCTTGCCGTATCGATCCCCATCCCCGCATCGGTGACAATGCGCACGATATCGGTGCTAATCATCGCTTTCGCGGCGTAGTAGGCCGAGCCTCCCGACATGCCGTAGCCGTCCCAGAACTCCTCGTGCATGGCGCTTGCCCACACGCAGGCGCGTTGCGCGAGGTCGGCTGCATCGAGCACGTAGAGCGGCGTGCCCCAGGTGTCGGCGAGGTCGCGGACGCTGAGGCCTCCGATACTGAGCGTTGCGTCATCACCGCGCACGACGCTCCACGGCCAAAGGTCGGGACGCTCGTCGGGTTCAGGACAGTACAGCGCACGGGCGTCGTTGGCGTCGTTGCTCGGCGTCATCATCGTCGATCACATCCGTTCGGGAGCATCGACTCCAAGCAGTGCCAAACCATTACGCAGAACCTGGGTGACAGCGTCGTTGAGCCACAGTCGGGCGATGTGGGAAGCTTCCACCGGATCCTCGCCCTTCGGTGTCACGCGACACTGGTTGTACCAGGTGTGGTAGGCCGCGGCTACTGATTCGAGGTAGCGTGCCACGCGGTGCGGTTCACGTTCCTCAGCGGCGATAGCGACCACGGTCGGGAACTGGGCGAGTACACCAAGCAGCTCGGAATCGGCAGGGTGGTCGAGCTGCGAGGCGTCGAATCCATCCTCGCGTCGCACGCCGTGAGAGGCAGCATTTCGCGCCACGTTACAGGTTCGCGCATGCGCGTATTGCACGTAGTACACGGGGTTGTCATTGGAATGCGCCTGAAGCAAATCAAGGTCAATATCGACCGCCTGGTCGAGCGACGGGCGAACGAGGGAGTAGCGTGCCGCATCAACGCCGACAGCATCAACAAGGTCGTCGAGGGTAACGATGGTGCCGGCACGCTTCGACATCCGCACCGGTTGCCCGGATTTGACGAGGTTGACGAGCTGGCCGATCAGAATTTCGAGGTTGTCACCGGGAGTATCGCCGAATGCGGCACACATCGCCATCATGCGACCGATGTAACCGTGATGATCAGCACCGAGCAACAAAATTGCTTGGTCTGCGCCTCGACTGCGCTTATCGAGGTAGTAGGCAATATCGCCGGCAAAGTACGCGGTCTCGCCGTCGGACTTGATCACGACGCGATCCTTGTCATCACCGAAATCGGTGGAGCGCAGCCAGGTAGCACCATCGGCTTCGAAGATCACACCACGTTCCCGCAACGATTCGATCGCGCGAGCGACAGCACCGGAAGTGTGGAGCGAATCCTCGTGGAAATACACGTCGAATTCAACGCGGAATTGGGAGAGCTTGCGTTTGATTTCGTCAAACATCAGCTCGACGCCGCGGGAGCGAAACACCTCAACAGCTGCATCGTCTTCGAGGGTCAGAGGGTTCGCTTCCCCCGCCTGTGCACACTGCTCAATCACCTGAGCGGCGATATCGTCAATGTACTGACCGCCGTAACCATCCTCGGGAACCGGCTTGCCTTGTGCTCGAGCAAAAAGGGAGCGGGCAAAGCGGTCAATCTGAGCCCCGTGGTCGTTGAAATAGTATTCGCGCACCACCTCGGCGCCACTGGCTTCGAGCAAACGCGACAGCGCGTCACCGACAGCTGCCCACCGGGCTCCGCCGAGGTGGATCGGGCCGGTCGGGTTGGCTGACACGAACTCGACATTGACGCAGCGTCCCTTTTGAGACTCGTTGCACCCGTACCGCTCACCGGCATCGAGGATGGTGCGTGCGAGTTCACCGGCACTCGCCGCATCAAGGGTGATGTTGATGAATCCCGGACCTGCTACGCTCGCCGACTTGATTCCTGGCTCCGCGCTCAGACGTGTGGCGATCAGGTCTGCAAGTTCGCGCGGTGCCTTGCCGGCGGCTTTCGCTAAGCGCATCGCCACGTTGCACGCCCAGTCCCCGTGTTCGCGGTTGCGTGGACGCTCGACGCTCACCGTCACCGGGAGCATGTCGGTGGGCAGAGATAGAGAAGAATCGCGGGTCGCTTCATCAATGACGGAAGCGATGAGCTGTTCGAGATCGTGTGGAGTCACGCCCCCTATCCTACGGTCTGACCACCGCAGCTGACCACGAGCCGCACATCAACGTCGGGGAGCGAAGCGTTTAGGCGCCGATTGTCCCGTCAGTTTCGTAACGCGCCATCATTTCGATGCGCTCAATATGTCGAGAATCGTTGGAAAACGGGGTGTCGAGGAAAGCGAGAACGAGGTCGGTGGCCTCATCGAGGCTGTGTTGGCGAGCACCGATGGCGACAACATTGGCATCGTTGTGTTCTCGTGCCAGCCGCGCGGTGGCATCCGACCATGCGAGAGCGGCACGCACACCGCGTACTTTATTGGCCGCGATCTGCTCGCCATTACCGGAACCACCGATCACGATACCGAGGGATCCCGGTTCAGCGACGACAGCCTCGGCACAGGGAATACACATTGTCGGGTAGGCGTCGAGAGCGTCGTACTCGGTGGCGCCGTGGTCAACGACGTCGAAGCCGCGCTCGGTAAGGACGGCAATGAGGTGTTCGCGCAGTTCAAAACCCGCGTGGTCAGCTGCAATGTGAACCCGCATCGTTGTGGTTTCCTCTCGTCACGTGGTGAGAACCGGGCGTCCTCGCCAGGGGATGTGAAAGAGTGCCCCGAACAGGACTCGAACCTGCGACCTTCTGCTCCGGAGGC
>JAEZVQ010000038.1 GCA_023420745.1 Actinomycetes bacterium | reverse complement strand
CAACGACGAGAACCATGTGCACGCGTTCTGATTGCATCGCGCGTAGCTCATCGTCAGCGCGTTTCATTTCCGGCACGAAACGCGGATCACGACAGATGTGACGCACCGGGACGTCGAGGTCGTCGGGGCGACGATGGATACGCCCCAGGAGATCTTTGAGGTACAGAATCCCGATGACGTCATCAATGTCATCACCAATCACCGGCACCCGCGAATACCCTGAACGCACGAACAACCCGAGTGCTTTACGTGCGGCCACGTCAGCATGAATCGTCACCATGTCAGTTCGCGGCACCATCACTTCGCGAACCAGCGTGTACCCGAGTTCAATGACGGAGCGCATCATTTCCCGGTCTTCCGCTTCAAAGCCTTCGGTTTCTCCCACCTGATCGACGACCTCGCGCATCTCTTCAGCCATTTCGGCACGCGCTTCCGCATCGGTTTGTGGCGAAGCAGGAACCACTTGCGCAGCGAGGCGCACGAAAGGCTCTCCCATCTGGGACGCACGAGTGAGCAGTTCAAGCAACGGTGTGGCGAATAATGCGACGCCTTCGGGGTATCGCCGAGCTACCGACTGCGGTAGCAATGAGATCACGAAAAACGCCACCACCCAGTTGACGCCGATGGAAACGAGAAAGACTACCCACCACGCCCAGCGCGTCTGAGTGAGCACGAGCGTGAAAGACACGGTGGCGAGCACTTGGAGGGCGACGCGCGCTGCACGAGCGGACAGTAGCGTACGCCGCCGCTGTTCAAGCAAGGTTTCCAGGCGCGGCGCACGCGCACGTCCGTCTTCAACGAGGTCGTCAACAGCTGCGCGAGTCAGTCGAGCCACCGCCGCTTCGGCACCGACGAGGATCGCAGCGAGTAGCGTCACCGCGATGCCGGCGACAATCAGGGAACCGAGGGGAACACCACCCATTGCGGTGCATCATCCTTTCTCAGGGGAGGGAGATCCTGGGTTAGCTTTCGCGCGAGGCAAGGAACGCTAGCAGCAGCTGGCGTTGCAGGGCAAACATTTCGCGCTCCTGTGCTGGCTCAGCATGGTCATAGCCGAGCAGGTGGAGCATTCCGTGGACAGCGAGCAGCAGCATCTCCTCGGCCGCAGAATGACCGGCGTCGAGTGCTTGACGTGCGGCAACTTGAGGACAGATCACCACATCGCCGAGAGTACCCGGCGGTGTCGGGTGTGATGGATGTCCGGGGCGTAATTCGTCCATGGGAAAGCTCATCACGTCGGTCGGACCGGGCAGGTCGAGCCACTTGACGTGGAGTTCTTCCATCGGCTCGGGGTCGATGAACATGATCGCCAGCTCCGCTTCCGGGGATACGTGGAGCTGGTTGAGAACGAATAACGCGAGGTCGCGAAACTCCGCGACGTCAACGTGTTCACTCGTTTCGTTAACCACGTCGATACTCATCGTGACGGCCTCTTTCGGTGACAAGTTCGGGAGCAGTGTGAGTTCAGTAGCGGGATCGAGGTGCGGATCGTGAATACGAGTGCGAGGAGCGATCATCCAAGGCGCGTGAGCGACGAGCGCGCTCGTGTCGCATCGCCTCGCCGTCTTCGTCCCAGCGCTGGTAGGCGTCGATAATGTCGGCGACAAGCCGGTGGCGCACCACGTCATCGGAGGTCAGCTGACAAAACTCGATGCCGTCAATCCCGCCGAGAATTTCTTGCGCGGTGCGAAGACCCGAACGGGTGTTGCCGGGGAGATCGACTTGCGATGCGTCACCGGTGACCACGATGGTGGAGCCAAATCCAAGTCGCGTCAAAAACATCTTCATCTGCGAGGCGGTGGTGTTTTGTGCCTCGTCCAAAATAATGAAAGCGTCGTTGAGGGTGCGCCCGCGCATGTATGCCAACGGCGCGACCTCAATGGTTCCCGCGGCGATGAGGCGCGGTAGCACCTCAGGGTCCATCATGTCGTTCAACGCGTCGTAGAGGGGACGCAGATACGGGTCGATCTTTTCCGTCAAGGTTCCAGGGAGGAATCCCAGTGATTCTCCGGCTTCTACAGCCGGTCGGGTGAGGATAATGCGCCGTACTTTCCCGGTAAGTAGCGCCGACACGGCCATCGCCATTGCAAGGTAGGTTTTCCCCGTCCCCGCTGGGCCGATTCCAAACACGATGGTGTTGGCGGCAATGAGGTCAACATAGCGCTGCTGCCCGGGGGTTTTCGCGCGAATCGACTGGTCGCGAACGTTGAGGATTTCGGTCGTCGACTCGACACTGACGCTCGACGTGCGCGACAGCAGTTCGATGGCGCGATCCACGGTTTCGCTGTTGAGGTATTGTCCAGATTGTGCCAGCGACACGAGTTCGCGCACGAGGTCGCACGCCATCCGCAGGTTTTCGTCATGCCCGGTCAAGGTGATGGTGCGGTCGATGACACCGACGCTGAGGTCCGGGAAACCGCGTTCAATGCTACGCAGCACCTCGTCGGAGGTGCCAAACACCGTGACTGGATCAAGCCCGCTGGGAATCTCAATCTCGACGCGGCTCAGCGGCGGCGTCTCGCTCGGCATAGAAGAAGACGCAGCCGAAGTAGGGGAAGTCGCCGCCGAAGCGGGAGCGGGCGCAGCCGGAGGCACTGCGGGCGAAGGTTCACTGAGAGGTTGCATACGCTTGGCAGTCTACCGCGCGCTCGGTGCTGTCGGCGTGCGCTCGCTCGCGGTGTCCGACCACAGGTGCCCCGCCAGTGCCCGAGCCGCACTCAACCCGACGACGCCGGCTGTCGAGGCCCGCATGACGGTGTTGCCAATGACGACGACGTGCGCTCCACTGTCGCTAAACTCGCCGAGTTCCGCGTCGGTAATACCGCCTTCGGGGCCGACGACGACGGCAATCGCCGACGCTGGTTTCGCTTGAGTGACGACTTCGGTTACCGGGGTGGTGGCACTTTCGTGGAGCACGAGAACGATGACGTCATCACCACCCGCCTCCCGCACGCGCTCGATGACCTGGCGAACGTTCGCGGCGAAGCCCAGCTGCGGCAGGCTCGCGCGTCTCGACTGTTTCGTCGCCGCGACGACGGTGTCGCGCCACTTGCCGAGGTGGCGGTCGACACTCGCGTGTTCCCAGCGCACAATGGAGCGCTGCGACTGCCACGCGACAATGGTGTCGACACCGATTTCTGTCGCCATTTCAATAGCGTGCTGGTCGCGCCCTCCTTTTGCCAGTGCCTGCACCATAATGAGGCGGGGCGAGGCAACCTCATCGGTCGTGACGTCGAGGATCTCGACTTCGGCGCACCGACGCTCACAGTGGCGCACGACTGCGCGGGCGCGCGTCCCTTCACCGTCAACGAGGTCGATGCGCTCCCCCGCATTCAACCGCATCACTGCCATATGGTGGGCTTCGGAGCCGGTGATCGTCAGCGTCTGTCCAACCCCGGGCACCTGCCCAGGGGTGAGGGCGAGAAAAACTGGCGCGGTCATCGGGTGAACTTATCGCGCAGTGCCGAGAAGAATCCGCCGGTCGTATGGTGTCCGATTGACGCCGCGTCCGGGGTGTCTTCCCCGCGTAGCGTGGCGAGTTCTTCGATAAGTTCGCGTTCTTTGCCGCTGAGTTTCGTGGGGATTTCCACGGCGACTTGGACGCGGAGGTCACCGCGACCGCGTCGGCGCAGATGGGTGATTCCCAAACCGTCGAGGACGATCTCGTCGAAGGGCTGCGTCCCCGGCGCGACGGTGACATCTCGCGTGCCGTCGAGGGTGTCGAGGGTCACCGTGGTGCCGAGAACCGCGGCGGTCATCGGGATCGTCAAGGTGGTAATCAGGTCGTCGCCGTGCCGGGCGAAGATCGGGTGTTGGCGTTCGCGAATCTCGACGTAGAGGTCGCCGTAGGCACCCCCGCCGGGACCGGCTTCCCCCTGACCGGTCAGCCGCAGCCGGGTGCCGTGTTCCACGCCGGCGGGCACGTCGACTTTCAGGGTGCGCTGGGCGTGCACCCGTCCTTCACCACCGCATTCGTCACACGGGTCAGCGATGACGGTGCCGTGACCGCCGCACGCGGCACACGGCGACTGGGTTGTCATTTCACCGAGGATGGTGCGTTGAACTCGCCGCACCATACCCGACCCGTGGCACTGGGTGCAGGTGCGCGGCGAGGTGCCGGGTTTACAGCACGACCCGTCACACACCGGGCAGCGCACCGCGGTGTCGATGGTGAGGTCGCGGGTGGCGCCAAACGCCACGGTGGCGAGGTCGACTTCGAGTGCGACGAGGGCGTCTTGTCCACGTCGTCCGCGCGGAACCGGCCCGCCAGTACCGCCCATCCCACCGAAGAAGGTGGAGAAGATGTCGTCGAAGGAGAAGTCGGCGTGCCCGCCCATCCCCCCGTTGTCGTAGGCACGCCGCTTTTGCGGATTCGACAGCGTCTCGTAGGCGACGGCAACCCGCTTGAACTCTTCCTCATGCTCCGGCCCGGCAATGTCGGGGTGAAGTTTGCGGGAGAGCTTGCGGTAGGCTTTCTTAATCTCGTCGGCGCTGGCGTCTTTCGATACGCCGAGGATGTCGTAGTAATCGTCGTTCACTCGTTTGTCCTACTCGTCGTCTCTCGTGGTGTCACGTTGCTGTGTGGTCGCTCGTGTCGCGGTTACTGCTCTCCGGGGCGCTGCTGCCGTGGTGGCGGTTAGCGCCGTTGGCTGATGAAGTGCGAGAGGTAGCCGCCAATCGCGTGGACGGCACTCATCGCCCCCGCGTAGTCCATCCGCATCGGACCGATGACGGCAAGGTGCGCTCGCTGATGGTCGTCGCCGTAGGTTCCGGTGACGATGGACGCTTCTGCTAACCCGTCGTGCTGGTTCTCGTCACCGATTGACACGGTGACGTCGCGCTGGGGGGTCATGTGGGAGAACAGGCGCAGCAGCGCCACCTGCTCTTCGAGTGCGTCGAGGACGGGAACGATGGAGTGGTGGAAATCGTGTCCTGAGCGCGCGAGGTTCCCGGTTCCCGCAACCACCACCCGCTGGGAGGCACGTGCGCGCACCGTGTCAGCCACAGCATCGAGGACAACGCGCTCAATACTGGGTCCCCCCACTGGATCGTGGCGCCGCTGAGCGACCGCGACGCGTTCGACGTCGTCGACACTGATCCCGACGAGGAGGTCATTGACGCGGCGACGCACCTCGTCGATGTGATACTCGTCCCCCACCGGCGTCACTACCACCCGCTGATCGACACTGCCGTCGTCGCAGATAACCACCACGAGTAGGGCGTGTTCGGACAGCTCAACGAGTTCAACGCGAACCATCCGAGCGGAGGTGGGACGCGGATACTCAACCACGGCGACCTGGCGGGTCAGCTGCGACAGCAGTCGCACAGTTCCTTCGATCACCTCGTCAATATCGACCGCGTCAGCGAGGAAGGATTCGATGGCACGGCGCTCAGGCTCGGACATCGGTTTGACCTGAGCGAGTCGGTCGACGAACAGCCGGTACCCGAGTTTTGTCGGGATCCGCCCGGCGGAGGTGTGGGGCTGGTAAATGTACCCCTGTTCTTCGAGCACCGCCATGTCGTTGCGAATCGTCGCCGGCGACACGCCGAGGTCATAATGCTCGACGATCGCGCGCGACCCCACCGGCTCGCGTGTCGACACGTAGTGTGCGACCACGGCTTTGAGGACGTCAAGACGTCGAGACGAGGTGTCCATATCCCTTCCCACGCGTTTAGCACTCGATGATTCCGAGTGCTAAGTCTACTCTCGGTTGCAGGTTTCGGCGAACGTGAGCGTGAGGGTGTGAGCGGCTCGGACGGTCAGCGATCAGTAGTGGCTGACGACAATCGTGCCAACCGGTGCGAAATGGTAGATGTATTCCGCGTCCGATACCCTCATATTGACGCAGCCGTGCGACCCGCCCGGGCCGCTCCATCCGAATGATGTGCGCCACGGGGCGCCGTGCATGGCGTAGTTTCCGTGGAAGTAGGTCACCCAGGGCACACCCGGCGTCGAGTAGCGGCTGCCGTCAAGGTTGTAGCCACTCATGGTCTGCTCCGGTGTCTTGTGCCAGACCTTGAAAACGCCGGTGACGGTTTCCATCCCGGGTGCGCCGGGCACCATCGGCATCGGACCTTGCACCACCGTCGCGCCTTCGTAGGCGGTGACCGTGGCGTTCGACAGATTGATGTCGACCCAGTGTTCACCGGGTGCTGCTTGGTAGATGAGATTTTCGGCACCGTCGGCAATGAGGCGTTCGGTGAAGGTCGGTTCCGTCCGGTCGTAGTCAAAGTCGCCGGAGTAGTCCGTGCGGTTGGTGAATGCGGTGACAATCGCACTCGCCACAGCGTCGATATTGTTGACGGTGTAGCCGATAACGCCGTCGTCTGGTGTCGATACCACGTCGCCGCGGATATTGACGTTGTGGATGCCCGGTTGCATCTCGACGTTCGTCGATTCGCCGACCTGCTTGACCCAGGCGTTGACGGCGTCGGCATTGATCGTCGGCTCGGAGATCGAATCTTTGCCCGCTTCGATCGTCACCCACTTCGCTTTATCGGCAGCGGTGGCGGTGTAGTCCTCAATCCCGTCGGTGATCGTGGCATTGAGCGCGACGATGGCGTTGGCGTGTTCAGCCACCGTCTGCGCTTGGGCGTCAGTGACTGTCGGCTGACCATCGTGAACGGCGATGTCGACGGTTGTCGTGTCCAAGGTGGTCGCCGCGTGGCTCAGCGCGTCGCTCAGCTGGTCACGGTCAATGGCTTTCCCCTCCTGTGCCGGGGTGACCTCAAAGGCACTACCGTCGGAGTTCAACGCCACGGCCGCATTGACCGTTGGCTTCCCTGTGCTCTCGATGAGTTCGCCAACATAGCGGTCGAATGCGTCAGCGTCGATATGCGTGTGCACAGTAGCGCGAACTGGTGAGACCAGTGAGGCCACGCGTTTCCACCAGGCACGATAGGTGGAGAACACCTCGTCAATGGTGGCGTCGACGTCGACGACTGCACCGGTTTTCGCCAGAGGTGTCGCCAGCGTCTTGCCGTCGACGACGGTCGAGAATTTCATTTCGTCAACCGCACGCGTCAGCGCCTGCGTCGCTTGTTCACGCGTCATCCCTGACAGGTCAACTCCGGCGACGACGGTGCGCGGGAAAGCACGGTCGCTATAGGTCACCGCGTAGGCGGTGCTGCTGCCTCCGAGGATGAGCAGACAGGTGACAACGGCACCCACGCCCCACATCAGGCGACGTCGCGACGCACGTGCGGGTTTGACACTCGTGCCGTCAGTCTCACTCGTCGCGTCGGGATCGACAGACGGGCTCGACGTCGCGCTCACGTCACCACGGCGTCGGAAACGGGAAAACACAGAAGCCATACCCCTATTGTCGGCGATATTTTCGACGTGGAACAACTGCGATTGGGCAAAATTTGCGCGAGATCAGACACAATCCCTCCCGCCCACCGAAATCGTCATCGAATTGTTACCATGAGGGGCGTGTTTGATCGTTACGGTCGCGATATTTTTTACTCCAATCCGCACCGCGAGGGGGCGGCAGCTCAACGCCCAACATCCCGCCCAGTTCCAGCTCGGCGCGGTCTCGTCGTCGAGGATGCGACCTCTGGTTTTGTCGGGGCGATTGTGCGGGTGGAAAAGCACGCGGAGCTGACGGTGGTCGAGCTTGAAGATCGTCGCGGTCGACGCCGTTCGTTCCCCCTCGGCGCGGGGTTTTGGATCGACGGTCATCCCGTCGAACTCGTCCTCCCGTCTGCCTCATCCATATCATCACCGTCAGCACAGCCTCAGCGGCTGTACACGGCATCGGGGTCGCGAGCGGTGGAGGCTACTCGCGCGCGTGTGGCTCGCGCCTCGCGCATTTTTGTCGAGGGCACCCACGATGCCGAGCTCATCGAGCATGTCTGGGGTGATGACCTGCGCGTTGAGGGTGTCGTTGTCGAATATCTCGAAGGCATCGACCACCTCGAGGCTGTCCTCGACGTCTTTTCTCCCACCGCGCGCCACCGCGTCGGCGTCCTCGCCGATCATCTCGTCACCGGCTCGAAAGAACACCGTATTGCTCAGCGCGTGATGCAGCGCTGGCCCGATGCCGTCCTCGTGCTCGGTCACCCCTATGTCGACGTATGGCAGGCGATTCGCCCCGAGCGCGTCGGTCTCACAGCATGGCCGGATATCCCCCGCGGCACCGACATCAAGGTCGGTACACTGCGCGCCTTAGGTTGGCCACACGCCACCCGCGAAGATATTGGGCTGGGGTGGAAACGGCTGCTGTCGAAGGTTCGCCACTATCGCGACCTCGATACCTCGCTACTGCACTGCGTCGAGGCGCTCATCGACTTCGTCACCGCACCGGATACGGAATAGGCGCTGGATGCCGGGAACTCACGACCATGTCGTGAGTTCCCGGATTGTCAAGTCAGCCGCCGGGTGACATAGTCGGCAAGGAGCCGCCCACGCAAGGTGAGCACTGCTCGCGTGCAGCCACCATCATCACCGTCGTCAACGAGAATCATCAGTCCCTCATCGACGAGCTCGGCGAGCGTGCGATGCACCTCGCCCGCGCGAGTGCCGCCAATTTCAGTGCAATCAAGCCCTCGTGCCGTGCGGATGGCGAGCATCACGCGTTCGAGCTGGCGGTCAGCGTCGCTGAGGTGTTCCCCGTCGTGTACCGGGTTGCCGTCCGGGGATTCGACGGCGTCGGCCCAGGCTCGCGGGTGTTTGCGATTCCACCATCGCAGCCGACCGAGGTGTGAATGTGCGCCCGGCCCGATCCCCCACCAGTCGTCGACATCCCAGTAGGCACAGTTGTGGATCGACGCGTGGCGGGGACGCCGGTATCGACAGGCTCCCGCATACACCGCCGCCCCCTCATCGTCGTCGACGCGCGCCCAGTTCGACACCTCGTACCAGGCATACCCGGCGGCGCTGAGGATCCGATCCGCAGCCTCGTATTTTTCCGCATGATCGTCGGGGTCGACCGCCGGCACCAAGCCGCGTCGCATATGCGCAGCGAGGCGCGTGCCGTCCTCGACGATCAGTGAATAGGTCGACAGGTGGTCGGGGTTCGTGTCCAGTGCCGCGCCGAGCGAGTACTCCCAGTCGCTCAGACTCTCCCCCGGCGTCCCGTAAATGAGGTCGAGCGAGATGGCGGCTCCTGCCTCGCGAGCCCATCGCACGACCTCGGGGATTCGTCGGGGGTCATGAGTGCGTTCCAAGGTGGCGAGCACGTGGCGACATGCCGATTGCATCCCGTAGGACACGCGCGTCACCCCGCCGGCAACGAGCGTGTCGAGGATGCGCGGGGTTACCGTGTCGGGGTTGGCTTCGATGGTGATTTCGCAAGTGTCGGCGAGGGGGAAGTGGTGGCGCACCTCGTCGAGGATGCGGGTGATCGCCGCGGGTTCGAGCATCGTGGGTGTGCCCCCGCCGAAGAAAATCGACTGAATCGGATGATGGGAAAAGCGGGTGAGGACGCCTGCCGCTGTGGCGATCTCGGCACGCACTGCGCGGTCGTAGGTGGCGGGGTCGGCGCCGGAACCGAAACCGACGGTGTAGGTGTTGAAATCGCAGTAGCCGCACCGGGTGCGACAAAACGGGACGTGAATGTAGAGCGAGAGCGCCCGTGCTGCCTGCTGCGACGACGTATTGGTGTCAGCACCGCTGTCAATGCCAGTGTCGATGCCGGCGAGCTGCGGGGTGAGGTCGCGCAGCTTCCGCCACGGCGCGCGGTTCGCCTCGCTCACTGCCGTGGCTCACGCGGGAGTCGAATCCCCACGACGTCGCGTGACACGCGCCCCTCGGCACTGCCGCGCTGTTCAAACCGGGTGCAGACGCGCTCGGCAAACCGCGGAGCGAATCCACCGTGCTCGCCTCCTGCTGGATCGTCAGGGTCGGTACGCTCCCCCGCGTAGGGGTTGGCGAACTCCGGGTGCGCTTCGACGACGTCACGCATCTGCCAGGCGTAGGAATCCCAGTCGGTGGCGAGGCGCCACACTCCGCCGTCGACGAGGAGCCTAGCCACTGTGGTGGCGAAGGTGTCGTTGACGAGGCGACGCTTGTGGTGGCGGGCTTTGCGCCACGGGTCGGGGAAGAACGTCCACACTTCCTGCGCGCAGGCGGCGGGTAGCATCGTCGGCAGCGCTTGTGCTGCGTCGACTTCGACGAGCCGCAGATTCGTCACCTGAGCGTCAACGGCACGCGAAATCGTTTTCGCCAGCCCTTGACGCCACACTTCCACACCGAGGCAGTTGATGTCGGGGTGGCGTCGCGCAAAGTCAACGATCTGTTCGCCATTCCCCGGCCCGATTTCGATAATCAGCGGCGCTTCGCGTCCGAATACCTCGCGAATATCGAGGGAAAACCCGGCGTCGACGGTGGTGTAGCCGCCGTCGCGGGGGACGTCGACGATGAACTTCCTCGCGTGCGCATCCCAGGTTCGCTGTGTGGATGAGTGTAACGGCCGCCCACGTCGAGCGAAGGATTTGGTGCGCGCCCGGTAAGGCACTTCGACACTGGTCGACGCCGACACACCCGGCATCGCCTCATCGGCGCGCATCGGCTCCGCGCCCGGCAGCGCCTTCTCGACCGGCATTATTTCTTCCCCGTGGGCACGTCGGAGGTCAGCGCCGCAATGAACGCCTCTTGCGGAACGTCGACCCGTCCGATCGACTTCATCCGCTTCTTCCCCTCCTTTTGCTTCTCCAACAGCTTGCGCTTGCGGGTAATGTCACCGCCGTAGCACTTGGCGAGCATGTCTTTTCGCAGTGCCTTAATCGTTTCGCGAGCGATGACGCGCGACCCGATTGCCGCCTGCACCGGCACCTCGAACTGTTGACGCGGGATGAGTTCCTTGAGTTTCTTCGTCAGTTTCAACCCGTAGGAGTAGGCAGCGTCCTTGTGAACGATGGCGGAAAATGCGTCAACCTGTTCGCCGTTGAGCAAAATATCAACGCGGACGAGGTCGGCGCTCTGGTCGTCGGCAGCTTCGTAGTCGAGGGAGGCGTAGCCGCGGGTGCGTGACTTGAGCTGATCGAAGAAGTCGAAAACGATTTCAGCCAGCGGCAGCGTGTAGCGCAGTTCGACGCGGTCTTCGGAGAGGTAGTCCATGCCTTGGAGAGTGCCGCGACGCTGCTGGCACAGTTCCATCACGGCACCGACGAAGTCGGCCGGGGTGAGGATTGTCGAGCGCACCACCGGCTCGTAGACTTCGTGAATCTTGCCCGAGGGGTATTCCGACGGGTTAGTGACGATAATTTCGCTGCGATCCTCAGCAATAACCCGGTAGATGACGTTCGGCGCGGTGGCGATGAGCGCGAGGTTGAACTCGCGTTCGAGACGTTCGCGCACGATTTCGAGGTGGAGCAGCCCGAGGAACCCGCAGCGGAACCCGAATCCCAGTGCCGCCGAGGATTCGGGCTCAAACGTCAGCGCCGCGTCGTTGAGTTGGAGTTTTTCCAGTGCTTCACGCAGGTTCGGGAAGTCGGATCCGTCAATCGGGTAAATCCCGGAGTACACCATCGGCTTGGGATCTTCATACCCGGCGAGCGGGCTGCTTGCTCCGCGGTGCGCGGTGGTCACGGTGTCACCCACGCGCGACAGACGCACGTCTTTAACACCGGTAATGAGGTAGCCGACCTCGCCGGCTCCCAGTCCCTTTGTCGCTTGTGGTTCCGGGGAGATGACACCGATTTCGAGGATTTCGTGGGTGGTGTTCGTCGACATCATGAGGATCCGGTCGCGTTCGCGAAGCGAACCGTCGACCATCCTCACGTAGGTGACGACGCCGCGATAGGTGTCGTACACGGAGTCGAAAATCATCGCACGCGCCGGCGCATCCGACTCGCCCACCGGTGCGGGGATGAGTTCGACGATGCGGTCGAGGAGCTCAGCCACTCCCTCGCCGGTTTTGCCCGACACTTTGAGTACTTCGTCCTCGTCGCACCCGATGAGGTTGGCAATCTCGGCGGCGTACTTTTCCGGTTGCGCGGAGGGCAAGTCGATCTTGTTGAGCACCGGAATAATGGTGAGGTCATTACTCATCGCGAGGTAGAGATTTGCCAGCGTCTGCGCTTCAATCCCTTGTGCCGCGTCGACGAGCAGCACCGCACCTTCACACGCGGCAAGCGAGCGTGATACCTCGTAGGAAAAGTCGACGTGCCCCGGCGTGTCGATCATATTGCGCGCATACGGCTCACCGCCGACGACCCACGGCATCCGCACGGCCTGGGATTTGATAGTGATGCCGCGTTCGCGTTCGATATCCATCCGGTCGAGGTACTGGTCGCGCATGTCGCGCTGCCCGACAACTTCGGTGAGTTGGAGCATTCGGTCGGCCAGCGTGGATTTCCCGTGGTCAATATGGGCGATGATGCAGAAATTCCTGATCGCCGACGCCGGGGTGCGCGCCGGTTCAATACGCTCGATCTGCTGGGGGGAAGCAACCGCCACGAAGCTTTGTCCTTCCAATATTTGCGCTCATTCGTGCTCGATACTGCGCCCCATTATCGCACGTGCGTCGACATGCGCCCGAGGACGCTGGTGTGCTCAGCGTGCGTGATGTGTTTTCTGCACAACGAGCCGATCGTATGTGCGCGTGATCGTGTCGAGGATGCGCCGTTGCCAGGCGCTGAGTTCTTCCGCTTCGTCGAAGCGTGGAGCTGGCGGGTCAAGTCGCGCGAGTACTGCTGCGTCGGGTTGGGCGAGTAGTGCCCAGTTGACGGCGTTGAGAATCCGCGCTGAACTGACATGCTGATCGTTCTCGCTCCACAGCGGCGGCGTGTCATCGCCGTCCTCGACCCGCACATCCGGGGTGCTGACGTGGTAGCCGCGTCGCTCGACGTGGCGTGTGATCACGCCGGGCAGGATGCGAGCGACGAGGTAGGTCGCGATGAGAATGATCGTCACCGTCCAGCCGCCGATGCGCAGATGCGTGGCAACACGTCCCACATCCGGGCCGATACCAAAGAAGGTGATGAAGGCAACGAGTGCGGCGCCAATGAGGCACCACACGCGATGATTGTCGAGCCACCAGGCGCGATCCACCATGCGCTGCACGCCGGGATCGACGAGTGGTTCTTCGCACGCCTCCCCCTCGTGCGCCGCGCTCTTGTCGCGCCACGCGGTTTCGATGATGTCGAGTGCCTCGGCCATGACCAGCGCACGCTTCTTCCACCGGGTGAACGCGTGCCCGTCGTCGGAGTCCAGCCATGCGTCAAGTGCGCGCCGCTCGTAGGCGGACATGTGCGTCAGTGCCGCATCAAGTTCGACGTCGCGAGCCTGCGCCCGAGCGATGATGGTCGCCATGTGCGGGTCGTTGCGCAGACCGATTGGCGAGTCGAGGGTGACGGCTGGGGAATAGAGGATTTTCGCTGCGGAGCGCACGGCGGGCAGTGCCACCTCGGTCGCGTGAGTGTGATCGTCCATTGTCGTCACCGCGCGGTTCACCTCTGTCGTGTATTCTCGGGGTCTGTTGTCACCGATTGGCGACAGTTCAGGGTATCGGAACTACTGGCGACTACATGGCACCGAGTACCGCGAGCCGGCAATGGTGCGCACGGGCAAATTCGATGCTACGATGGGCGGTTGGATTCGTTGCCTGGTCGGGCATGTATCCACGTTGGATCATTCGCATTCGAGTGTCCCCCACTGATGTCCACGATCCAACACACCCTC
Source organism: Actinomycetes bacterium (assembly GCA_023420745.1). Taxonomy (GTDB): domain Bacteria; phylum Actinomycetota; class Actinomycetes; order Actinomycetales; family Actinomycetaceae; genus Gleimia. The sequence goes on along the minus strand of JAEZVQ010000038.1, from coordinate 2,890 downwards.
ACCGACCCTGTAATTTCAAACACAAGAGAGTGACACTGTGGCAAACATTAAGTCCCAGATCAAGCGAAACAAGACGAACGAGAAGCGCCGTCTTCGCAACAAGGCTGTGAAGTCGGAGCTGAAGACCTACGTTCGTCGCACTCGTGAAGCTATTGCAGCCGGTGACAAAGAGAAGGCGCTTGAGTGCCTGCGCGCAGCAGGTCGCAAGCTCGACAAGGCAGTGTCGAAGGGCGTCCTCCACAAGAACCAGGCAGCGAACCGGCAGTCTAAGCTGGCGCACCAGGTCAACAAGATGGACTGATCTGCGACTCAGCTAATCTCTTCGACCACGTTTCGGGGGCGGGTGCCTGTCAAAGGCTCTCGCCCCCGCACTGTATTGAGCACTGTATTGACACACGTATTCACTCGCGCCGTATCTGATGTCACCCTGATCCATGGTTTCAGTCGGGGCGACATCCTAGTGGCGCATAGCTCGAGCGCGAGCAAGTTCAGCAAGTAAACGCTCCACAGCATAAATCGGGGATTTTGATTCACCTTTCACTTCGGCATCGGCTCGGGCAATCGCTTCGATCGCGCGAGCAAGCCCCGCATCGGACCAGGCGCGGGTTTCTCGCTGTGCCCGCTCAATCATCCACTGCTGCATTTTCAACTCGGAAGCGTCGGGGTATCCGGGCACGCGAACTTTGACAAGCTGTCGAACTTTCGACGCAATCGCCCCAACAATCGCGACGGGTGATAGTCCCGATTCAATGGCGTGGCGTAGCAGTGCGAGTGATTTTCCGACATCACCCGCCACCGCGTGGTCAGCGATGGCGAAACCGGTGGTTTCGATCCGCCCCGCCTGGTAGCGATTAACGTCATCGATGGTGATCGTGCCGTCAACGTCGTTGAGCAGCTGACGAGTGACTGCTGCCAATTCGGCGAGGTCACTTCCGAGGGCGTCAACGAGAGCGCGCACAGCATCATCGTCAATCGTGCGCTGCACACCGGCAACTTCGGCACGAATGAAATCCCATTTTTCTGACACGCGTTTGACTTCATCGGCTCGGTAGACGTTCCCACCTTCGCTACGCACGCACTCGATGACTTTTTTCGCTCGCGCTCCCCCGTTATGACGTAGCACGAGGGTGACGTCCGGTTCAGGACGCGGAATGTAGCGCAGCAGGTCGTCAATCAGCTCGGTTCCCGCTTTATCGAGTGCCGCCACGGTAATGAACCGCGGTTGCCCGAACAGGGAGGGGCTGGTTAGCTGAGTCAGCACCCCAGCTTCGTAGCTGGTCATGTCAATGTCATGGATTTCGAGGTCAGGAGACGCTTCGATCGCTTGGCGTCGCAGCATCGTGACAGCACGATCGGCGAGCAGCGGCTCGGCACTGAGCAACAACACCACCGGGGCAAGTTGTGCACGCGACCATGGTTCGTCACGTCGCGAGGCTGATCGGCGAGTCGTTCGGGATCCAGATGCCATAGCTCTAAGGGTGCCACAAGTTACCTGTCACGACTGACGTCTGGCACGAGAGCACGCCCACACTACCCCGACAAATACCGGCGCCCACGCGCCGATACTCGCAACCCAACCGGTGACCACGCTCCCCGGAAGCGCTGCGGCGAACCCGGTGGTGTCAATAATGATCCTCGCGCACACCCGCGCCACAGGCACGATCATTGCGCTGACCTGCGGACAGATCCAAGCGGTCACGCTAGTCGCGAGCGACACCACAGTCATCGGAGCGACGATAGCGGCCAGCACAATATTGACAACCGGCGAGTACACGGCGAAACGCCCGGTCATCATCCAGATGAGTGGCGCGGTGGCGAAATGTGCGCTGATCGCCACTGCCACCGCACCGAGGGGCGCACGCGCACCATGAGCCAACCGTGCGGCACTCATCACCGCGAGCGTCGCCACCACCGATAACGCAAAGCCCCATGACACGGCTAGCCACGGGTTGATAATGAGACAGCCGAGAACGACAAGGGCAAGTGCTGACGGCGAGTGCCCTTCTCGCCCCGCGAGTTCGGCGATGCTGGTCGCGGCAAGCATCAGCGCAGCTCGGATGATGGATGGTTGCGCCCCAACAGCGACGACGAGCCCGCTAATAATCCCGAGAGTGAAGACAATGCTCGCGCGTGAGCGCCCAGGAATCAGTGCTCGAATGGTGGTGACGATGAGGGCGAGGTGAGTACCGGAGATCGCCGTCAGGTGCGTGGTGCCGGTTCGACGCATAGCCTCCCTCGCGCTGGCACTCATCGCGGTTGGGTCGCCAAGACTCATCCCCAGAACCAACCCACGCACGTCTGGTGCTTCACCGGCGAGCGCCGCGCGCGCTGCGCGGTGGATCCGTGTGCGCACATTGTCAATCGTTTCCTGCAGCTGCCCCGTACCACGATAGTGATTCACGTCATTGCCCTGATTACTTCGACTTTCAATCGTCACCGTGTGCGGGCGCATGACACCCCACGAGGGGGCATCACTGCCCGCGCTCACACTTCCGGTAACACGCAGATGCTCGCCCGCCACGGCGTCTATTGGTTCGCGGGTGATGAGGAAAATCGTGGCTTGCCGACCGAGCACGCTGACACTCGTGCCCCACATGCTGTGTTTTTTCTCGCCGACGCGCCGACCCCTATCGCGATCCCCCTCGCTCGTCGCCATTGACCCACGGTGGTGATGTGTTCGACTTCGCTGTGTCGGACTTCGCGCTATCTCGTCTCGCGCTGGCGGTGTCAACGCCGTGGACGCTCGCTCAACTCTGAGCTCAATGTGACACAGTCGCTGGCATTCTCGTCGCATCGGGTCATGCTGCCAACTGGTGATGTGAAAACCGGCAGCGAACACCGCAACGGCCATGGTGAGAGTGACAAGGATGAGTTGTGCCCGCCATGATCC
>JAEZVQ010000019.1 GCA_023420745.1 Actinomycetes bacterium | reverse complement strand
CGCGTTCTCCGGGCTGCTCAAAACCTACCTCGGTCCGGTCGACGACGAAGCCGGTCTGCACTTCCTTCGCCCCGAAACCGCGCAGGGGATTTTTATCAACTTCGCCAATGTCATGACGTCAGCGCGGCGCAAACCCCCGTTTGGCATCGGTCAGATCGGTAAGTCGTTCCGCAACGAGATCACACCGGGGAACTTCATTTTCCGCACCCGCGAATTCGAGCAGATGGAACTCGAGTTCTTCGTCGAGCCCGGAACCGACGAGGAATGGCATCAGTATTGGATTGACGAGCGATTCGCCTGGTACGTCGACCTCGGCATCAACCCCGAACACCTGCGACTCTACGAACACCCGCAAGAGAAACTCTCGCACTACTCGAAACGCACCGTCGACATCGAATACACCTTCGGTTTTGCCGGATCCGAGTGGGGGGAACTCGAAGGGATTGCCAACCGCACCGACTACGACCTGTCGACCCACGCGGAAGCCTCCGGGTCGAAGCTCGACTACTTCGACCAGGCGAAGAACGAACGCTGGGTACCCTACGTCATCGAACCCTCCGCCGGGCTGACCCGATCGCTCATGGCCTTCCTCATCGAAGCCTACTGTGAGGACGAAGCACCGAACACCAAGGGTGGCGTCGACAAGCGCGTGGTGCTCAAACTCGACCCGCGTCTGGCACCGGTCAAGGTCGCGGTGCTGCCGCTGTCACGCAAAGATGAGCTGATTTCCGGGGCAAAAGAACTCGCCGCAACATTGCGCCAGCGGTGGAATGTCGAGTACGACGATGCCGGCGCGGTCGGTCGACGCTACCGTCGCCAAGACGAAATCGGAACCCCGTGGTGTATCACCTACGACTTCGACACCCTCGACGATCACGCGGTGACCCTGCGTGACCGCGACACCATGGAACAGGTGCGCATCGACCTCGACGAGGTCGAGAAATTCCTCCTCGAACGCCTCCCATCCTGCTGATGCCCGTCTCACCGTCGACGCCGCTCACCCTCGGTGGGGTGCGGGTGTGGACCCCGGTGATCCTCGCTCCAATGGCGGGGATCACCGACGTCGCGATGCGTCGACTGTGCCGAGAATTTGCCGAAGCGGCACTGCCGACCTCGACGCGCCAGCGCCTCAGTGACGCCGTTCCCCACGCGGATGCGCCCGGCGGTCTGTTCGTATGCGAAATGATCGCTGCACGCGCCCTCGTCGAAGGCAACGACAAAACCTGGCGGATGGTGGAACCCGACCCCGACGAGCGCGTGCGCTCCATCCAGCTCTACGGTACCGACGCGGCATCGACGGCAACGGCAACCCGGATGCTCGTCGACCGTGGGATCGTCGACCACCTCGACCTCAACTTCGGCTGCCCCGTCCCCAAGGTGACAAGCAACGGCGGCGGATCTGCACTGCCGTGGAAACTCGACCTATTCCGGGAAGTCACCCGCGCAGCCGTGCGTGCCGCCGGCGACATCCCCGTCACCGTGAAAATCCGCATCGGTATCGACGCCGACCACCGCACCGACCTCGACGCGGCGCGGATCGCCCAAGACGTCGGCTGCCAGGCGGTGACACTCCACGCACGCACACTCACCCAGTACTACTCCGGGGAAGCACACTGGGACGCGATCACCGCGCTTCGCGAGGAACTCGACATCCCCGTATTCGGCAATGGTGACGTATTCAGCGGCGATGATGCGCGCGCCATGCTCGCCCGCACCGGCTGCGCAGCCGTCGAAATTGGGAGGGGAGCGCAAGGGCGGCCGTGGATCTTCTTCGACGTCGTGCGAGCCATCACGGGCGACCCTGAACCGTCACGCTGGGCGAGACCGCCGCTCGGTGTCGTGCGCGAGGTCATCTTGCGTCACGCCCAACTGATGGTCGACTACTGCGGTGACGAACACCACGGGATGCGCGGAATGCGCAAGCATATTCGCTCCTATCTGCGCGGCTTTCGCGTCGGCGGCGAACGTCACCTCGCCCTCGGGCGGGTGTCTAGCCTCGACGAGCTGCGCGAACTCCTCAACGACCTCGACGGTGACGCCCCCTACCCGGATGCGGCACTTGGGCGGCGAGGACGCGGCGGTCATGAGCGTCGTGCTCGCCTGCCGCAAGGCTGGTTGGACTCGCGCACAGTCAGCGACAGTGACCGCCATCGTCTACTCACCCACGACACCTGCGGAGACGGCGGATGATGGGGCGTCTCAACTATTCACCTCAGTTCGATTCTCGCTGGAATGCCTCGGGTACGCGGTCGTTGCGCGGCGAGAGTACACGCGCCCAGCTCATCGCTGTCGCGGCTGCTGAAACGCCGGAGGCGATGCGGCGCGCTCTCGGGCGCATTGCGGCGGCACAGCCCGACATGATCGAGTGGCGCGTCGATGCCCTCGCCGGTCTCACTGCACACGATGATCTGACTGCGCTGTCGACGGCGTTTGCCATCTTGTGCGAGGGCTGGGATGGGCGGATCCTCGCCACCTACCGCACTGAGGTCGAAGGCGGCGGGGGAGTGGCAAGCCAACACAGCAGCGTCGTCCGCGCACTCCTCGCCGAGTCGTCACGCGTTGCGGGCGCTGGGCGCAGCGGCATTGATGCTATTGACATTGAGGCGAGTGCCACGGAGGCGGCAGCAC
>JAEZVQ010000009.1 GCA_023420745.1 Actinomycetes bacterium | reverse complement strand
CCGTGGAGGATTCGATGACGACACCGCCGATGAACGACACCATTCGCACGCAGCTCGCCCACCGTTCGATCCGGGCGTTCGAGGCGCGCGAACTCGACGATGACACCATCGCCACGCTGTTTGAGGTAGCGCGGTGGACCGCGTCATGCGCGTTTGGACAGCAGCGCACCATCATCCACGTGCGCGATGAGGAGATTCGCCGCGAGATCGGTCGCGCGTCAGGTCAGCCCTACGTTGGGGTAAAGGAGGGTGAGCTGTTCATTTTTGTCGCTGACCTTCATCGCAATGCGCAGATTCGTCGCGAAGCCGGTGTGGATGATGAGCCGGCGTCTCGCGCCCAGGAGTTTCTCGCCGCTGTCATCGACACGTCGATTGCCGCGCAAAATATGGTCGTTGCCGCCGAATCGCTCGGCTTGGGAACCCTCTATCTCGAATCGATTGCCGCTGATATTCGCCGGGTCATCCGTGCTCTTGACCTCCCGGCGAACACCTACCCGCTGGTGGGATTGATTGTTGGCTACCCGCGGCAGGAACCGCAGCTCAAGCCGCGCATGCCGCTCAGCCTCCTCACCGCCACCGACCGCTATCCGCGCGACATTAACTATCACGAAGCGCTGCGTGACTACGACGCGGAACTGGGCGAGTACTACGATCTGCGCGACACCAACCGGCGAGTCGATACATTTACTGACCAGATCGTGGGGAAATGGGGGGTTCCGGCGGCGGAACACAATCCGCTGTTGGAGGTGCTCGCCGAACAACAACTGGCGCAACACTAGGGAAACATCTGCTGTGCGCGAGGGGGGAGTCGAACCCCCATGCCCGCAAGGGCACACGGACCTGAACCGTGCGCGTCTACCAATTCCGCCACCCGCGCAGCTGAACTGAAACGATAGCACACGGGGCGGCGCTCCACGCAATTCGGTGCCCTCTGCGGTGTTTACGAGTAGACTGTCGCCAGTACAGTCACGAAATGGTTGACGTCGGCGCCGGTGTTCGCGCGTTCACCGTCGACCCGCAGCGACCCGAATCCGGGAGGTGGTGGATGCGGTGAGTTTCCTCAACCGTGTCGAATCTTTCGGCGACCGCGTGATTAATGGCGCTTTCGCGCGTCTTCGTCATGCCGCCCTCAAGCCTGTGGACATCACTTCCGCGGTGCGCCGCCAGATGGACGACCACGTTCAGGACTACTCCTCGCAGCGCTCCATCGCCCCCAACCAGTTCACCGTTCGCCTCGCCGCTTCCGATATGCGTCAGCTTCAGCAGTGGGGTCTTGACGTCGTGGCGCAGGAAAGTGAAGACGAGGCGCGGCGTCACGCCGAAGAAAACGGGTACACGCTGGTCGGGCCGATCACGGTGAACTTTGAAGAGGGCAGCGAGGAACTCACCGGCACCATCCATATTGATGTCGCCACCCACCGTGGCGCGGTGGCACCGGTCACCAGCCAGGTCGCCTCCGAATCGGTGCCGATTATTGACGTCGAAGGCGAGCGGTGGCTGCTCACCCAGCCGGTGACGGTCGTTGGTCGCGGCGAGGATGCGGACATTACAGTGTCGGATTCCGGGGTGTCTCGCCGCCATCTTGAGTTGCGGAAAACCACGCACGGTGTCATCGCTTCCGACCTTGGCTCGACGAACGGTCTTTACGTCGAGGGGCATAAGGTTGACGCGGCCACGCTGGTGGACGGTAACCAGATTGTCATCGGACGTACCCGGATCCTGTTCTGGACGTCAGCTGCGGAAGAAGAAGGGTGATCGCGTGACGTCCGACCTGCTGTTCACCATCATGCGCCTGGGATACCTGGTGCTGCTGTGGTGTATCACCTTGGGGGCGGTGTCGCTGCTTCGTCGAGATATTTTCGGCACCGTTGTCACCCCGCGCGGTAAAGGTCGTGAACGCCGGGATGCTCAATTGAAGGAATCGCGTCGCCACAACCGACGCGGCACCACCCCGCCGCAGCCGCGCAGCCTCCTCATTACCGGCGGTCCCCTCGTTGGTCAGTCCCTCACCCTGGGGGTGGCCCCCATCGTCATTGGACGCTCACCGTCGTCCACTCTCGTCCTCGATGACGAATATGTTTCTTCCACCCACGCCCGGCTCTTCCTTGACGGGCAGCAGTGGTGCATTGAAGACCTCCATTCGACGAACGGCACCATTGTCGATGATGAGCGCCTGGTTGATCCGCGTCCGTTGGCTTTGGGCGACACCATCCGAATCGGGCAGTCAACACTGGAGCTGGTGGGCTAAACCATGCCGGTCGATTTTCAGTTCGCCGCACGTTCCGACGTTGGTCTGGTGCGAAAAAACAACCAGGATTCCGGGTATGCCGGGTCGCATCTGCTGGTGCTGTGCGACGGGATGGGGGGCGCCGCCGGCGGTGATATTGCCTCCTCGATTGCGGTGGCACATATGGCGGTGCTCGATGACGACCACCGTGCTGAGGAGATGCTTCCGGCACTGCGCCGAGCTCTTGTCGATGCCCACGATGAACTCGTTGACCGGTCGCGACGCGACCCCGACCTTAAGGGGCTCGGCACCACCTGCATCGCGCTGATGCGGTCGGGCACCCAGCTGGCGATGGTGCATATCGGGGACTCGCGTGCTTACCTGTTGCGCAACGGCGAGTTGACGCAGGTCACCACCGACCACTCGTTCGTCCAATACCTCATCGACACCGGGCAGATCACCGCTGAGGAAGCGGAAACCCACCCGCAGCGGTCGGTGGTTCTGCGCGTTCTCGGCGACTCGGGAATGGATACCGAGCCCGACGAGTCGATTCGTGAAGCTGTTGAGGGGGATCGTTGGCTGCTGTGTTCCGACGGTCTGTCCGGGGTGGTCTCTGCCGACACGCTCCTCGACGTCCTCACAGATATTGACGATCCTGGTGAATGTGCCGACCGCCTCATTGACCTCGCCTTACAAGGTGGCGGTCCGGATAACATCACCTGCGTTGTCGCCGACGTCGTGTCAACTACCGAACACCACTCCCAGCAGCCCCAGATTGTCGGCGCCGCAGCGGTGGATCGTGCCCGCCCTTCACGCGGTGGCGGGTCGGCGGCGGCGCGTGCCGCTGCGCTCACTCCCACCGAGGTTGTTGACGACGAGGATGACGATTCCACTCACGAACGGCGGTGGCATTGGGTGCCGTGGACGTCACTGGTTGTTCTTGTAGCCGTCATTCTTGCCGGATGGGCGTCCTACGTCTGGTCACAAACCCAGTATTATGCGCAGACTGAGGATGACCAGGTGGTCATTTTCCAAGGGATTCCGCAAAGCATTGGCAGTTGGAAACTATCCCATCCCGTGGAGATTACCGGGATCGCAGTATCCGACCTCACTCCGGTTGAGCGCGAGCGTTTGAGCTCCCCGGTTCGACGCGACTCCCGCGAGGAAATCGACGCCTATATCGAGGGGTTGCGCCGCTCGATTGCGCTGCAACACGCTGCCGGAGGAGCACCGTCGGATTCGGAGAGCACACCCGGTGAAGAAGGCGACTCGACCCCCACCTCACCGACGACGCCGACCTCAACACCCTCATCATCCTCGGGTGGTGCGTGACATGGCGACAGTGACCGTGTCGCCCGCTCCGCGCCGCCCGGTTGCGGAACTGACCCTGCTCATCGCGTCGATGGCAGCAGGGTTGAGTGGCTATGCTCTCACCGGTCTCAACCGCAGCGATTCGACACCGGCAAATCTGTGGATCTACGCGGCAATCCTCACTGTCCTCAGCGTCATTGCCTACGTCGGTGTGCGCTGTCTTGCCCCCTATGCCGATCCCATCATCTTGCCGATGGCGGTGGCGTTAACCGGGATCGGGTTGGCAATGATTTCGCGCCTCGACCTGTCCTATAAGATTCTCGAATCGTCGTCCTATACAGGGGGTCGTCAGCTGATCTGGGTGGGCTTAGCGATCGTATGTTCCGCGATCGTGCTCACCGTCATCCGCGATCACCGGGTGCTTCGCCGCTACACCTACACAGCGATGATCCTGTCGGTAC
>JAEZVQ010000119.1 GCA_023420745.1 Actinomycetes bacterium | reverse complement strand
GGCAAGGGAGTATCCACGCCTTTTCCGTCATCACGGCATCGACTCTCACGTCGTGCGCAGCGATGGGAATCGATCCCGCCTCGCGAAGCGCCCACCATGGTACGCAGCCGACGACTAGCAGGTGGGGACACAGCGAACGCATCGTGACGATGGCACGGTCATACCAGCCACCGCCGTGACCCAGGCGAGCGCCCGACCGGTCGAGAGCAACAGCTGGGACGAGGACGACATCGAGCGCAATACCGCGGGGGATCGGTGCTGTTGCGCTACTTGGCGCCACCCAGCACACACGCCCGACCTCGGGCGCGAGATCGCGGAGTGGATCGACGTCGAGCTCGTGAGGTAGAGCATGATAAATCCCCAGGCGTGCGCGTGCGGGAGCGAGTTGGGTGAGCATCGCCGTTGCCGCAGCGAGGTCTGCCACCCCGGGCGCGTCGCGTCGACGAGCGTGGAGTTCACGCATGTGGCGCCGCAGTGCGTTTTTCTTGGCAACCACGATGTCGATGGCGTCACGATGCGTCATACTGGCGATTGTGCCACGCCCGCGCCACCGGATCGTCACCGCACCCTCGTCATATAGGGTGGAGGCCATGAGTGACTTACGCCGCAAAGTGCGCCACGCCGTTGTGCCAGCCGCGGGGCGCGGCACCCGGTTCCTCCCCGCCACAAAGACAGTGGCGAAAGAAATGCTGCCGATCGTCGACCGTCCAGCCATCGAATACATCGTCGAAGAGGCAACCAGCGCGGGGATCAGCGACGTCCTCCTCGTCACCTCGTCGTCAAAACACGCCGTCGAGGATCACTTCGACGCTGTTCCCGAACTCGAAGACGCGCTGCGGCGTGCCGGGAAAGACGAGCTGCTTGCCGCCATCGACCGCTACCGTGACCTCGCCCGCATCCACACCGTGCGACAAGGGCGACCGCTGGGGCTCGGCCACGCTGTCTACCAGGCGCGTGCCCACGTCGGCAACCATCCTTTCGCGGTTCTCCTCCCCGACGATCTGATGCATCCTGAGGATCCGTTGCTCGACAAGATGATTGCGGTGCGTGAGCGCCTCGGCGGGTCGGTTGTCGCGCTACTCGAAGTCACCCCGGAGCAAGCCACCGCCTACGGGTCGGCGGACGTGACACCTGTTGACCTCGCGGCCAGCGGGCTTGACGACATTCCCGGGTTGGCTCAAGGGGACGTATTCACGCTCAACGATGTGGTTGAAAAACCACCGATTGACGAAGTGTTGTCGAACTACGCGACCGTCGGTCGCTACGTTTTCGACCCGGCAATCTTCCCGATCCTCGAAACGCTGCCGCCGGGGCGCGGCGGAGAAATCCAGCTCACTGACGCTTTCGCTCGCCTCATCGACGTATCACCCGAGGACGGCGGCGGTGTGGTCGGTGTGGTCGTGCGCGGTCGGCGTTTTGACACCGGAGACAAGCTCGGATTCCTCGAAGCGACGGTGTCGCTCGGTCTCGAACACCCCGAACTCGGCGAGCGCTTCGCCACTTTCCTCAACGACCTGCGAAAGTAGGATTATGCGTTCAGTCGCCAATGTTTATCGCGAATGTCAAGAGATCGTCAGCCCGCAGGCGCCGCTCGACGTCGTCCTCATGCAGGCGGTGGGGTGCGTGCTTGCCGAGGATGTTCACGCGCCATTCGATCTTCCTGTCGCTGACCTTGCCGCGTGTGACGGGTATGCGGTGCGCCACGAGGATCTCGCCACCGCCTCCGCTGAGCACCCGGCGACCCTGCGTGTGACCGCGGAGCTGCGCGCCGGCGATATCGAACCGATGGCCACGATCGCCGGAGGAGCTGTGCGTATCGCATCCGGCGCACCCGTGCCCACTGGCGCAGATGCGGTCGTGGCGCTCGAGTTCACCGACCACGGGGACGCCACTGTCGAGGTGCGCACCAGTGTGCAAGCTGGAGAGAATATCCGTCGTCGTGCCGAAGACGCCGAGGTTGGTGGGGTTGTCCTGTCACGCGGCTCACGCGTCGGTTCCCGACAGATCGCGCTGCTCGCCGGTGTCGGTCGCGACCGTGTGAAAGTCCACCCGCGCCCGCGAGTTGTCATCATCTCCATCGGTGACGAAATCGTCGAGCCGGGGGAGGAAGCACGCCCCGGCGCGGTCTTCGACGCCAATGGTCACGCCCTGACCTCCGCCGCCACCGACGCGGGGGCACAAGCTTTCCGCGTCGCAGCTGTCCCTGACGAACGTGCCACATTGCGCCAGGTCATCGAAGATCAGCTAGTTCGTGCCGACCTCATCGTCACCACCGGCGGTATCTCTTACGGTTCCTCGGATACGGTGCGCGAGGTGCTCGGCGCCCTCGGCACGGTGCGATTCGACCAGGTGGCGGCATGGCCGGGTCATACTCTCGGTGTCGGACACGTCGGTGACGGGACGCCGATCCTCTGTCTCCCCGGCGACCCCGTCTCTGCGCAGGTGTGCTTCGAGGTGTATGTGCGCCCCGCCATCCGTGCCATGCAGGGGTGGAGCGCGCTCAATCGCCCGACCGTGCAGGCGCGTGTCGACCGCGGCTGGTATTCACCGCGCGGGCGACGGGAATTCGTGCGCGTCAAACTCTCTGGCGACCCGCGATCCGGATATCGTGCCGCTGTTCAGGGACGCCCGCAGGCGCTGCTGTTGTCGTCATTCGCCGCTTCGAATGCTCTCGCGGTCGTTCCCGAGGACGTGACGAACGTCAGCGCTGGTGATTCCTTGCGCTGTATGCTCCTCGACTGACCCCGAGTTGTGAGTGAACGCCAGGAACGCGAACGGGAGACACCAGTGAGTCGATGGCGGGAGTGGTTCGACGCCGGGCGCTACCTGCGCAACCTCCGCGGGTGGGGTGCCAGTGCCGATGACCTGCACATCAGCTACGAGGATCCCGCACGCCACGGCTACCTGCGTCCCCATCCCGCAGCCCCGCGCCACCTCGACATCCGCCCAGTCCTCGGGCGCGACCACCACCGCGTCGAATCCTGCCGGCTTGAGGATCGGGACTGGCTTGCCCCGTGGGAATCGGGGCTTCCACCGGCTGTTGTGGAGACACTGCCGACCATGTCGACCTATATCCGCCGTTGCGATCGTGCCGCCCGTCAGGGAACCGCGCTGCAGATGATGATCGAAGCCGACGGCGAGGTCGTCGGAACGGTGTCGGTGTCGAATGTGCAGCGCGGTGCGCTCTACAGCGCGAGCATCGGCTACTGGGTGCACTCGTCGATTGCTCGACTCGGCATCGGGTCGCTCGCGGTGGCGAGCGTCATCGACCTCGTATTGACCGACCTCGGGCTGCATCGGGTGGAAGTCAACATTCGCCCCGAAAACGCTGCGTCCCTGGGGCTTGCGCGTGCTCTTGGGCTGCGTGAGGAGGGGGTGCGCAGCCGCTACATGTTCATCAACGGCTCGTGGTGCGACCACGTGTCGTTTGCGATTGACCGTGAGAGCCTACCGCCGGGCGGTCTTATCGAGGTGGTGCGGGCACGCCGGCGAGGTCAAGGTCGCTGACACGCGGCGCGTGTGACGAGGTCAGCGCGGATCCTCGTGACACCATAAAAACGTGGGTTTTGCCGGGTGGATTGTCGTCGTCCTCGTGATTGCGTTGCTGGCGGCTGTCGTCCCGGCGATGATGCGAGGACATGAGCGGCGTCGCCTCACCCCGATCGACGAGCGTTTTGCTGGCGGTCGTACCCTGACGGTGACACGTTCGACACCGCATGTGTGCGGCGAGGCAACCCGCCACCAGCCGCATCTTTTGAAACAATCACCTCAACGCATTGCCTCGGCAAAAGACCAGATTCTGCGCCAGTCGCGAATCTACGAAGTGATTGGCGGGGACACCATAGTGCAGGACGAGGGAGACGAGTCGATGGAACGCAACAGCACGGCACGAAGCACCGCGGCACATGCGCGATCGGTGTCGACAACGTCACGTGAGATCGCGAAACTGCGTGCGTCACGAGCCGCACGCGTGGCGCGTGAGAATGCTGCAGGTCAGCGTCGCATCGCTGTTGCCGGAGTGATCGCCACCGTCGCCGTGGCGATTGTCGTTGCCGCCGTCATGTCGAGCCTGTCGTGGTGGTGGATGGCGCTGCCCGGCGTCGCGCTTGCCGCACTCGTTGCTGAAGGGCGCGTCGCCTACCTGCGGTCTGTCGAGGCGACCGAACGCGAAGATTCTCAGATGCGACGCCTTCGACACGATCGCGATCGTGAGCAGCAGCGACGTTCTCCCGTTTCGGCATCGCGCGCCGGCTCTGGTACTGCACGTGTTGCCGTTGAGGTGACGTCGGACGAGGCTGTAGTCGGTGAGGGCACCCTGTCTGTTCGCGACGCGTCGGAACGTGAAGATCACGCGGTGGTCGGGAGCGCGGTGGACACGGTGGGGGTCGCGCACTCGTCATCGCACGATGCGCGTCGCGCGGCGAGCTACCAGCCGGTTCCTGCCCCAACCTACGCGGTAGCGCCAGTGGCTGCGCGCCGTCAGGTTTCCGTTGGGGAGGAAGACGCTGCACGGGAGACCACTGCGGTGAGCACGCCCTACCGCCCGACTGCGGCGAACCTCATGGGACGCGAGGCGTTGACGTCGGAGGAAGCAGCACAGCAGGCGCCTGTTGCGTTCGACCTCGAGGAAATTCTCGAACTGCGTCGCGCCCAGTAGTGCGCACACTCGCGCGATTTGTTACGCGCAGTCGTCGCGACCATTCGATCTGCGTCACCTGCGGTTGACGGGTGCGGGTGCTGTGAGGAATTGACGACGTCAGCTCACTCAGTGCTACACTGATTGAGCACATTGGGGCTATGGCGCAGTTGGTAGCGCGTCTCGTTCGCAATGAGAAGGTCGGGGGTTCGAATCCCCCTAGCTCCACCATTTGGACGCTCATTTTGATACAAAGTGAGCGTCCCTTTGTTTTGCCGTGTG
>JAEZVQ010000059.1 GCA_023420745.1 Actinomycetes bacterium | reverse complement strand
GCTACGAGGCGCACCACCGTATCGCGATTTCCGATGAAGCGATCGCTGCTGCCGCGCAGATGGCCGACCGCTACATTGCCGACCGTTTCCTCCCGGATAAAGCCATCGACCTCATCGACGAAGCCGGAGCGCGGATGCGTATCCGACGGATGACGGCGCCCCCGGAACTGCGCGAACTCGACGACAAGATCGCCGAGGTCAAGCGGCAGAAAGAATCAGCGATTGACGGTCAGGATTTCGAAGCTGCGGCCGCGCTGCGCGACGAGGAGAAGACGCTCGGAGAACAGCGTGATGCCCTCGAACAGTCGTGGAAGTCGGGCGAGATGGATCGGCTTGCAGAAATCGGCGAGGACGAAATCGCTGAGGTTCTCGCGATGGCAACCGGTATCCCGGTGTTCAAACTCACCGAAGCTGAATCGCACAAGCTGTTGACGATGGAAGCCGAGCTGCACAAGCGCGTTATCGGACAAGACAACGCGGTGCGTGCGCTGGCGCAGTCGATTCGCCGTACGCGATCCGGTCTCAAAGATCCCAAGCGCCCGGGTGGGTCGTTCATCTTTGCCGGCCCTACCGGTGTGGGCAAGACGGATCTGGCCAAGGCGCTCGCCGAGTTCCTTTTTGACGATGAGGATGCGCTGATCCAACTCGACATGTCGGAGTTTTCCGAGAAGTACACGGCGTCTCGCCTGTTCGGCGCTCCTCCGGGGTATGTTGGCTACGACGAGGGTGGTCAGTTGACAGAGAAAGTGCGTCGCCGCCCGTTCTCCGTCGTACTCTTCGACGAGGTCGAAAAAGCGCACGCCGATATCTTCAACACGCTACTGCAGATCCTCGAAGAGGGGCGTTTGACGGATGCGCAGGGGCGTTCCGTTGACTTCAAGAACACCATCATCATCATGACGACGAACCTCGGAACTCGCGACATCAACCGCGGTGTTCTCACCGGCTTCCAGGTTGCTGGCGAGGCCGCTCACGATTACGAACGGATGAAGCAGAAGGTTAACGAGGAACTTAAGCAGCATTTCCGCCCCGAGTTCCTCAACCGCGTCGATGAAACGATCGTGTTCCCGCCGCTGGAGAAGGAACAGATTGTCCTCATTGTCGATCTCATGATCGCGAAACTCGCCGAGCGCATGCGCGACCAGGATATGTCCTTGACGCTCACGCCTGCCGCGCGTTCGCTACTGGCCGACAAGGGCTTCGATCCGGTTCTCGGTGCCCGCCCGTTGCGTCGAGCCATTCAGCGAGAAATCGAGGATTCGCTGAGCGAAAAGATCCTCTTCGGAGAGATCAATGCGGGGGATCGAGTCGTCATTGACGTCGAGGGCGAAGGCGCGGACGCGCGGTTCACTTTCACTGCTGAACCGCAGTGATCCCGCGGGTGTGGCGATCGACAACCGGCGCCACACCCGGCTCCTCGCCCACCTGATCTGTCCTCGCCAGTGTCTTGACCGCCGGCTCACACTCTGCGCACCGTGGCACTCACTGCCGTCCTCGTCGTCGTCCCCGCATCCTCTAGGTCCGATGTCCTGGAATTTTGCTAGGATCGACTCCGTACGTGTGTGCGTTGGAGCACACAGTCACGACCGATTTCACAAGAGAAAGAACAGGTCAGCGAATGGTCAAGTATGTGTACGACTTTGCCGAGGGCGACAAGGAGATGCGCGATCTCCTCGGCGGTAAGGGTGCGAACCTCGCCGAGATGACGAAGCTCGGGCTTCCCGTCCCGCCCGGGTTCACCATCACCACCGATGCGTGCCGCGCCTACCTCAAGAAGGGTGAGGCTCCCGAAGAACTCGCCACCGAGGTCACTGTGCACCTGCGTGGCGTCGAGGACGTCATCGGTCGCCGCCTGGGCGATCCGAAGAACCCGCTGCTCGTCTCCGTGCGTTCCGGTGCGAAATTCTCGATGCCGGGCATGATGGAAACCGTGCTCAACGTCGGTTTGAATGACGAGTCCGTCCACGGTCTCGCGGAAGTGGCCGACGACGAACGCTTCGCCTGGGACTCTTACCGTCGCCTGATCCAGATGTTTGGCAAGACCGTCCTCGGTATCGAGGGCGATGGCTTCTCTGACGCCCTCGACGCACTGAAGGAAAAGCGCGGCGTCTACTACGACTATGAACTCAATGCGGACGATCTCAAGGAACTCGTCGAGACCTACAAGGGCATCGTCAAGGAAGAAATCGGGCGCGATTTCCCGCAAAATCCGCGCGAACAGCTCGACCTTGCTATCGAGGCGGTCTTCAACTCGTGGAACACTGAACGCGCGAAGATTTACCGTCGTCGCGAACGCATCCCCGAGACCCTCGGCACCGCCGTCAACGTCCAGACCATGGTGTTTGGCAACATGGGCGACTCCTCCGGTACCGGCGTGTGCTTCACCCGCGACCCCTCAACCGGTCACTCCGGCGTCTACGGCGACTACCTGATGAACGCGCAGGGTGAGGACGTCGTCGCCGGTATCCGCAACACCGAAGCGCTCGCCACCCTCGGCGACCACAATGAAGAGGTTTACCGCGAGCTGCTCGGTATCATGCGTAAGCTCGAGACCCACTACCAGGATCTGTGCGACATCGAGTTCACCATTGAACGCGGCAAGCTGTGGATGCTGCAGACCCGTGTCGGCAAGCGCACCGCGGCGGCAGCATTCCGCGTCGCCACGCAGCTCGTCGACGAAAAGCTGATTACCAAGGACGAGGCGCTCGGTCGCGTCACCGGTGCCCAGCTGACTCAGCTGATGTTCCCGCAGTTTGATGATGCGGCAGAGAAGAAGATCCTCACTCGCGCGATGGCGGCGTCTCCGGGCGCGGCCGTGGGTGAGATCGTTTTCAACAACGCTGACGCTGAGGCGTCGGTCGCCGCCGGGCGCAAGTGCATCCTCGTACGCCGCGAAACCAACCCCGAAGACCTGCCGGGCATGGTCGCC
Organism: Actinomycetes bacterium; assembly: GCA_023420745.1. GTDB lineage: Bacteria > Actinomycetota > Actinomycetes > Actinomycetales > Actinomycetaceae > Gleimia. The sequence goes on along the minus strand of JAEZVQ010000059.1, from coordinate 4,279 downwards.
GCGGAAGGCGTGCTGACCGCTCGCGGTGGCAAGACCTCGCACGCAGCGGTGGTCGCTCGCGGCATGGGTAAGACCTGTGTGGTTGGTGCCGAGCAGCTGCGCGTCGACGCGGAAGCGAAGACCCTGTCGTGCAATGGCGTCGAACTCAAGGCCGGCGACATTATCGCCATCGATGGCACCACCGGTGAGGTCTTCATCGGCGACGTCCCCGTCGTTGACTCGCCCGTCACCACCTACCTGGCACACGGTCTCGATGCCGGTCTTGAAGCCGCTGGCGATGACGAGCAGATGCAAGACCTCGTGCGTTCCGTTGACCGCATCCTCACCCACGCGGACGAGGTGCGTCGCCTGCGCGTGCGTGCCAACGCGGACACCCCCGAGGATTCGCAGCGCGCCATCGAGTTCGGTGCCGAAGGGATCGGTCTGTGCCGTACCGAGCACATGTTCCTCGGTGCGCGCCGCGCCCTCGTCGAACGCGTCATCCTCTCCGAAGAGGGATCGGATGAGCGTCAGCAGGCTTTCAACGAGCTCGAAAAGCTCCAGAAGGGCGACTTCAAGGAGATGCTGCGTGTCCTCGACGGCAAGCCGATGACCGTGCGCCTCATCGACCCGCCGCTGCACGAGTTCCTCCCCGACCTCACCGAACTTGAAGTCAAGGTCGCTGTCGACAAGGCAACGAAGGGTAGTGCTGACGCTGCCGACCTCGAAATGCTCGACGCGGTGCGTCGTATGCACGAGGCGAACCCGATGCTCGGTCTGCGCGGTGTGCGCCTGGGAATCTACCTCCCCGGTCTGTTCGCCCTGCAGATGCGCGCGCTCGTTCAAGCGGCCGTCGAGTTGCGTCAGGAAGGTCTCGACCCGCGTCCCGAAATTATGGTGCCGCTGGTCGGGTCTGTCCGCGAGCTCAGTATCATCCGTGCTGAGGGCGAACAAATCATTGCCGAAGAGCTTGCTGCGGGTAACGTCGAACTTGAGGTGCCGATTGGCTGCATGATCGAGCTGCCGCGCGCTGCGATGACGGCTGAAGATCTTGCTCAGGAAGCAGAGTTCTTCTCATTCGGCACCAACGACTTGACGCAGACGGTGTGGGGATTCTCCCGTGACGACGTTGAAGGCGTGTTCATCCCGCGTTACGTCGAAGAGTCGATCTTCGGTGTCTCGCCGTTTGAAACCATCGACCAGCACGGTGTCGGTCGTGTCGTTGAAGAGGGTGTCACTCGTGCGCGCTCAACGAAGGACACGATCAAGCTTGGTGTGTGTGGTGAGCACGGTGGCGACCCCGAGTCGATCCACTTCTTCCACAAGACCGGCTTGGACTACGTGTCCTGCTCGCCGTTCCGCGTGCCCGTGGCGCGCCTCGAAGCCGGTCGCGCGTCCGTTGAAGACAAGGCTTCGGAGACGAAGTAACCAGGTGGGGCACTCGGATCGAGTCGCCATTGACCGGTGCTCGATCCGGGGATCTCGCCGCGGTGACGCAGCCGAGGAAGTGTTCCCCGGTTAGTCGGTGACGCCCCCGCCGCTCGATATCAGTCGAGTCGGCGGGGGCGTTTTTTTGACGCGACCAACCGCGCCAACGAGCTGCGCGCCTCACGCGGCTATGCGGTCATATCCTCGAGTTCGATCCCTTTCGTCTCTTTGATCGAGGTGACGCTCCAGTGACGTTCGAGGATGTCGGAGAAACGCAGCCTTGGGGGCAGCGAGGCGCGGGTTTGGCTGATTCGTTCCTGTGGGTTGCGCTTAATGTGGAGAGGTGATCGCTATCAAGTTGTTGTTCAGCATGAAGCCGTGTCGGTGGTGGACAGCGAATCGTTGATGGGGGAGAAGTGAAAACGCCTCATATCCCGGAGATAATGCGCAACCCCTCGGGGCGGTCAGTGTATTTGATAAACAATCACCCAAAACTATTGTAGCGCAGAGTAGAGGATGCCATACTGGCACCGTGGTGGCCCCACGCGAAAAGGAGAGTATAAAGATGTACTCAAAACTCAAGGCACTCATCGTGCTCAGTGCAGCAGCACTGTGTTTGGTGCCCAGCCGACGCGTGTAGAGAAACGTGTCGGGGATCGTGAAAAGGAACCGCAGCCTGGACGGAACATAACTAAAGGAGGTACATCATGATGTCTTCAACAACTTTCATCGCTTTGGCGATTGCTATGAAAGCGCTTGGTCTCGTTTTGGTGGCAGCCATCGTGTATTTGATCGTTCGTTATCTTCGTAGCGAAAAACGCTAACTCATGATGATAGGACGTAGGGTGGTGGTGCCGAGTGGCAATCTCGTAGCACCACCCTACGTCTCTGGTTAAATTTCGTAGCGATAGCTCGTGCCATTGTTGTTTTTCCGGTCAATGGCAGCCAATCCATCAGCGTGGAGCTGTGGAGGGAGTCAATCTCACGTGCGACAATGGGAGGGAATCCCATTACGTGAAGGCGAGGGTGGAGCGACATGGCGCTTTTCGAATTCGATGACGGACGATTGATTCCTGCGCAATTCGGACGAAGCGTTCCCGGTGGTCTCAGCCCTGAAATTATCGCCACGATCCGCGACCAGCTCCTCGAAATTATTGGTCGTCCCCTCTTTGCTATCACCTGGGCGGACATGGCACCGATCGGCTCAGGAATGGACGGCGACGCACCGCGTTTGACGGCACTCGACGCCTCCGGTCAGGTCGTTTCCGTCGAACTAATGGACGACCTCAACTCGCGCACGATGATCGATGCGCTCTCGCGTCTGGGCTCCACCGCATCGCTCGGGTGGACGGATCTTGCGGCCGCGTATCCCGGCGGGATTGATGCGTTTCGATTCGGGTGGGCGGAGTTCCGCGATGCCATGCCGCCGTCACCAGCTGCTGGACCGCGCCTGATCCTCATGGTGACGCACATTGATGACGAGGTGCGCTTGGCGCTGGACGTCCTCGCCTCCTCGGGTGTCGAGGTGCACGAAATTTCCGTGCGTTCGACGTCATCGGGACGCGTCTTTGTCGAGGTCAACACGGTGGGGCAGCGATTTTATGGACACCGTGCCAACCTACTCACCGGGTCGACCCCGGTGGTCGGGCAGATTGTCGGTGCCGGTGACGATGATGGGCGAGATCGCGATCACGGCGATACGCGCGGATCGGGTGGCGGTGCTACCGCTCAACCGGTCGCGGAGCAGCCTGCAAAACAATCAGTAGTAGCGACATCGCCAACGCAGCCAACCGCACCGGCGCAGCCGACACCGGCATGGCAACCGGTCAGTGCCTCGCGGCGTGAACGTCGTGCTCAACAGCGTGACGACCTCCACCGCGGCACCTCGGCTTCGTGTCGGGAGGATTCAACCGCCCCGGTTTATGAGCACACTGCGGACTCGCTAGCGATGATTGCCGAGATCATCGGCGCGAATACTCCGATCGTATGGGTGCACGGCGAGTTCGATCGGTTCTACGCCCAGCTCACCGCCTCCGGCGAGATTCACACCCAGTCGTGGACGAGTCGCGACCCCAACGAAGCGGCAGCACTGGTGTGCGGCTCATCCGCCGTCAACGGCTGGGTATCATGGCACCTCGGTGACGCCAACGGCCCCTCGCTTGCCGACGCACTCGACGAAATTAATCGCGAGGTGCGACGCGAATATGAAAGCGGCGGTCGTCCTCGCCACGGTAAACACGGCAAACGCGGGCGCTGAACCCCCGTGGCGTAGCCGACATCACGAGTTGCATCGCCGCCGAGACAAGGTCAGCGCGGGGCGAGCTGGACGTCCTCGGGGCGTGGCACTCGCAGCGTAAACTCTTCTGTCGTTTCATCAGCAAGCATCGTCGAGCGAACGCGCGGCTGCGGCGCAACCACCGTCCAACGCAACCACAGCAGCGTTGTTGACCACACTGATCGGCGAACCGGTGGGATCGACAGCGCGAGGTCATGGATGCCGGGAAACTTCGCAATGGTGACGTGCGGACCAAGGTGCGCGGCGCGGTCAGCGATGACCTCGGTGTCGAGTACCGAGTCGCTGCGGTATGCCGCGGGTGTCATGACCGAGTCATCCGCGTAGGTCGCAGTTGACGTCATCACGAGCGTCGGACAGTCGATCGAGACCCCCGTGGCGATTTCGCGGTGCCCGTGAATGATTGCGGCAAGCCATCCGGCGAGCGTGTCGCGAGCGCCCGTCTTCCACACCGGATTGATGTCCCAGCCGGTCACCGCAGGATCGTCGGCGAACGATTGCCACGATAACGGAAGCTCGCCGAGTGCGGGATCCCACCCCGTGAGAGTGCGCGCGTAGGCTCCTTCACCTCCCGTGGGG
>JAEZVQ010000020.1 GCA_023420745.1 Actinomycetes bacterium | reverse complement strand
GTGACCTTTAGTGATGGGTCGACGCGTACGGTGGACGCGAAGGCTTTGATTGGCCCGGCAAGCGGCTACTACCAGCCGAAACCGAAGGGCATTGTGGTCGATCAGGGCAGCGAGTTGGGGTCGCCCGAGGCTGAAGAAGCGATTGTCACCACCGATGACAAGGGTGACCCGCTCTTCCCCGAGGGGACACGGTTCGACTTCAAGGATCCGGTAGACACCAGCACTCCCGGTGACAAAGAAGCAATCGTGGTCATCACGTACCCCGACGGCAGCTCTTCGGAAATCACCGTGAATGTTCACGTCAATACCGATGCTGAGAAATTCATGAACGAGTACCCCGATGGGCTGGAAACTCAAGATCAGACCTTCCCCTACGGTTACGATCTGACCGACGATGACCGCTGGAACTTCATCCTCGGTCACTACGACCTGCCGGAAGGTACCAGGGTGGAAATCCGCCCCGACGTGAACACGAAACCGTCCTCTGACGATCAGTGGACACAGCAGGTTGATGTGGTGTTGGTCTTCCCCGACGGGTCAACCATTACGGCACCTGCCAACGCCACCATCGAGAAGCCGGCACACACACCTGACTCCACCGGCAACCGTACGAAGATCGCAATGACGGGGGCTGACCTTTCCCTCGCTGGTTTGGTCTTCGTCCTCGGTGGGATCGGGGTAGTGCTCCTGATGAGCCGCCGCAGGTTCAGCCGGTGATGTCAGATGATGCCCACCGACTGACCGGCAGGTAACCTCATCGGTTAGTCACACGAAAAAGAGCCCCTCAAAAAGAGGGGCTCTTTTTCGTACGCCACCAACCACTGAGCAAAACGTAGAACAAGCGCACACCAATCTGATGGGAGATGACAGTCGCGACAGCACACGCGTCAATCACACAGGAATGTCAGGACAAAAAATCCCACGCCATCACGTGACGGCGTGGGATATCCGATGGCGGAGATGGCGGGATTTGAACCCGCGAGGGGCGAACGCCCCAACCTCCTTAGCAGGGAGGCGCACTAGGCCACTATGCGACATCTCCAGACGAAGCCCTAGCGTAGCACGGAGTCGGCGCTGACGCCCACCACATCCTCGTCGCGTTGCCATGCCGCGAGATCGCCGTCGTCACCCTCGCGCACAACCCGGCGGCCCCACACCAGCGCGTAACACATGAAAGCACCCCAGATCGACAGTCCGATACCAATACGAACCGGAGTGATCAGCGGCGCGGGCGTGATGAAGGCTTCGAGGATGCCACAGATCAGAAGCGTGAGCACCAGACCGATAACGCACGTGACCGTCATGCGACCTTGGCGGGCCAGTGCTTGTGCGCGTGTACGATCCCCCGGCGCTACCCACGACCAGAACAGGGCGAGCCCCGCGCCAGCGGCGACAAATACCGAGGTGAGTTCGAGGGCACCGTGCGGAAGGATGAGACCGAAGAACTCCGGACCGTGACCGTGGTAAACCATCAGCGCACCCGAGATAGCCAAACTCGTCATATTTGACCACAGCACAGCGATGACACCGACTCCCGTGATACCGAGCGCAATACATTGCGTCGCCACCCATGAGTTATTCGTCCACACGTGCAGTGCAAAATCTTGTGCTGGAGCTGACGAATAGTAGTCAGCAAAGTCGTTTTCGACGAGTTGGCGGATTTGTTCAGGCGGCGCAATCATGTCGTGCAGCTCGGGGTGTGTGACCAGCCAGTAGCCGATCAGCGTCGCGACCATCAGCGAAATCACCATCGACCACAGCCACCACGCACGCAACTGGTAGAGAACGGCGGGGAATGTGCGGGTCAAGAACCTGACTGGCGACATCACGGACGTCGGCGCATGCGATCCGATTCGTCGACGCGCCCTCGACACCACTGACGACAACGACATGACGAGCGTCGGATCCGGCGCATTTGACCTCATGATCGACAGATGCGTGAGTGAACGCTCGTAGAGATCGACGAAACGTGTTGCCTGCTCGGGGGACAAGCGAGAGGAGCGCGTGAGACGGTCGAGCTCCTTCCACGTCGGCGAATTGGCGGCGACAAACGCTTCGAGGTCCATGAGGTCAAGCCTAGCGAACCGGTAATGTACACGGTATGGAACGTTCGGTGAACGTCGTCGATTCAGATATCGTCGTCGGAGAAGGCGTCGCACTTGACGTCCCCGGTGCCAGTCCCGCGCTGCGCATCACCTCTGGCATTATCGACGCAGTATTTTCAATACTCGTTGTCGGCGGGGCGACATACTGGCTTTCTCGGCACGTCGAGTTCTCGATGGACAACATCTACACCGTAGTAATTGTCGTTGTTGCCACGATGATGGTCGGCATCCCCGTGCTGATGGAGACCGTGACGCGAGGACAATCGTTGGGGCGGGCAATCATGGGGTTGCGAGTTGTTCGCGTCGACCATGGTCCGGCAGGATTCCGCCACGCCCTCGTGCGTGCGGTGATCGGTATCGTCGAACTGTGGGGGACGAGCGGGATTCTCGCGTTTGTCGTTGCTGCACTGTCGAAAAAACATCAGCGGCTGGGCGATTTTGCGGCAGGAACCGTGGTGATCAAAGACCGGATGAAACTCGACATCACCGGGGTACCACCGATCCCACACGAACTGGAACAGTGGGTGGGTCGTGCCGATGTTGCGCAGATGCCCCCCACCTTGTCGATGAGTATCCGCCAGTACCTGTTGCGGCGAGAAAAAATGGCGGCTCATGCGCGTTACCGTCACGCGGTGCAGTTGGCGGAATCCGCAAAACAATGGGTCTATCCCGCGTGGCCCGATGGTGCCGACCCCGAGAGGGTACTGATGGCGATCACCGCAGAACGAGCGCGCCGTGACCTCGACCTCATTAGCCGGCAACGCGCGGTGGCCCGTCGTATCCTCGGATAGTTCACTCAGCGCGCTATGGTCTTGTTTTCGCTGATCCGTGTCCGCAACCTCGCGGGTGCCGTCGCTCGCGCAGTCAAGGATCTTCCTTCGCTTGCGGGTGTCGCCGATCGTGTCAGCACACGCGTTATCGGTCGTGTTACGGGGGTTGCGTTCGTCTGCGCGGTCCTGAGCTTCAGCATGGCTCACCCATCGGCTGCAGTCCCCATTTTCGTGGCGCACCCATCGAATGACGTGGGTTCTCCGGTGGCTCACTCATCGTCAGCCGAATCGACGACGATTATCATCGCGAATGACGTGAACGCTTCTGACCTCGTTCACGTGATGGACGACGACGATGCGGATCGGACATTGCGTGACTACCTTGCCCACGCCAACGCCGCATCGGTGAGCCTTCGTCCCGACGAGCGCGACACTGACCTCGCCACCACACTATGCAGCACAAATCCCATGGGGTACGCGGGGTCGATGCTTGAGCGTCGCGCTGCGTTGGCGAAGAACAACAGTAACGCGCACTGCGTTATCGTTGACGGTATTTCAGGGCTCACCCGTGTGCGCTGGGATGAGTGGCTTCCCCCTGCGAATGGTTCAGATAGTTCAGCGAATGGCGGAGCAGGAACTACGGTCGCGCTGGTAGCGATCCCCCGCGCCGCCACGTCCTCAGCCGGTTTGACAGCCGGTTTCGCTGTCGGTGAGCTCAGGGAGCCTCTTCCGGTAGTGCTGGCGGGGCGAGGAGGCCAACTACTGGCGTCGAATGCGACGCGCACCGATGGTCTGATCACTTTCGACGAGCTGATCGATCTCACGTCTGGGAAACTCGAGGGTGAAAAATCTCGGAGGAGTGGCGACACCGTGGCGACACAATCGGGGCAGAGTCTGCGCGCGGTTGTGGATTTCCAACATCATGCAGTTGCCGCGTCACGCGCTCAGCCACTGATGTTCACCGTGTGGGCTGTGTTGAGTGGGATCGTCCTCGTCGGCGCACTGTGCCTGAGCGTGCGCACACGCCGTCATCGCTCCCCCATGGTGAGTATCGACCGTCACCGACGATGGCTCACCCTTGCCGCGACTGCTGTTTTTTCTATCACCCCGGCAGCGATCGCCATCAATTTCTTCCCGTGGTGGCGGCTCCCCGGCGCACACATCAGCGTGATCGTCATCGTCATCGGTGCCGCATTCGCCACCACCCTCACACTGCACGTCCTCCGAAGGATTACTCATGACACCACCGGTGTCATCTCCCGCGCTATTCGTCACCCCGTCGCTGTCCTCGCCGCCACCAGTTTCGCGTTGATCGCCGGTGATCTCATTGCCGGATCCACCCACCAAGCGAACGGTTTGGTCTCGCACCTCACCCTCGTCGCCGCACGTTACTACGGGGTATCGAACCGCGTTTACGTCATCCTCATTGCCACTGTCTTTCTCATGGCTCACCCGTTGCTGGGTCATCGGGGCAACCGACGAGTGATCCATACCGTAGGAGTGCTGTCGGTGTTGGGGATATTCACCCTCACGATTGACGCCGCACCGATGTGGGGGGCCGATTTTGGTGGGATTCCTGGGATCATTGTCGGGTTTGCCGCAGCGATCATCGTTGCCACCACAGTTGCTGCCGGTCGAACACTTCGCCCGCGCACCGTTGTTTATGCCGGTGCTATCGCTGTCACTGCCATTGTGGTGACCATGCTCGCCGTGTCCGCCATTGATGCCTCACTTGGCTCACGGATGAGCCATATTGGGCGCTTTTATATTGCGCTTCGTGAAGGAAGAGCTGTGAGTGTCGTGGCGGGGAAAGCGCAGGCGATGCTTCACACTTTCACCGACCATCCCGCACTCCTCACCATCGTCGTAGCAGTGGTTGCGATCGGCGCAGTGGGTGCGATTGTCGCCATCGTGCAACGAGAACGGGGGCGCAGGCGAGGGCGCAGACATTCACCTCATCATCTCAAGTTCACCTTCCCAGGCGCGCGGGTGCTCAAGGGTGAACTATCGAAAGGTGCGCTGTGGGGACAGGCGAGCTTCATCGGTTGTGTTATCGCTGTCCTCGCGGGCGTGTTCATCAACGATTCTGGTGTGATTGTCGCCCTCGACGCCCTGATGATTGCCGCTCCAGGATTCCTCGCTCAGTCGCTCGGCTCGTCATGTCGAGGGCCGCGACCAGCAACCCATGCCCGGTAGGGCGAGCCGTGAGAAACGGTCCTCGTCGCGCCAACCTGGAAACGGCGTGGCACGCGGTGGCGATGCAAGCGACGCACCATTACCGCCCGCCACACGTCCTTATACTGGTCGGCTCGATGGAGCACACCCGCGACATCGTTAGTGGTGACGCGGTGGGAAAAATCGCACGGCACCTCTTCGATTGAGAAACCCGCAACGAGGAGGTCGATTGTCATCCCTACTTCGATTCCCCATCGGTCAGCAAACGGCATAATCGCGTTCACTGCCTCACGAGTGAGGCATCGTTGACCTGACAGCGGAGCCTCCGCGCGCCATCCCGTCGCCCGAAAAATCGCCTTGCGAGCGAGGTTGACTACGAACCCCCGACCGCCGGCACCGGTTTGACGCGGCAACTTCGCTACCGCGCAGTCCGCCTCGCCGGATTGAACGACCTCGATTAGCGCCGCCGCCTCGATCGCCGACTCGCCCAAATCTCCGTCGAGGAATAGCAAATGACGAGGCTGACCGTCGGGCAGGTCGCGCATCGCCGCTACCTTGACCCCGGTCTCCACTGCTGACGCCTTGCCGCGCGACACCGAATGACGCACGACGACAGCGCCGGCATGGCGCGCATAATCTTGCGTATTGTCTTGGGATCCATCATCGACCACGATGACGAGATCAACGCCGGGCAACGCGCGGCATGCGCGGACGGTTGCCACAATGTCGCGAGCCTCGTTATGAGCGGGAATAATCGCGGCAACCTTGCGTCGCGTCGTTTTCGATACTGTCGCCATCGTCATGAATTTCGGTTGCGTTAACGAATCGGCACCTGGCGTGACACCAAACCGGCACGTACGCGACGCACGTCGTCATCGACCGGATCCGTCGACGACAGAGCTTTCGCGAGGTTGGTGTTGAGTGTCTTCACACCGTCCGTCAGTGCATCAGCTTCGACATCCTCGGGCACTTCGAAAACGGGGATCAACAAGCCCGAAGCGCGGAACGCTCCGATGAACGCAGATCCATGACCGATGGTGAGCTCGTCACGAACCGCGAGGCGTGCCATTGCCGTGAACAGCGAAGATTCGTCCTCACTTCGCACCCAACGCACAAAAATACGATCCATCCGGTGCCACACCGTCACCCCCGTGTCAGGGACGAGCGCTGTTGGGATCAGTTCCTCCCCGGATTCAGCGATCGCGTGGCGCACATCCTCATCCTCCGCCGCCTGTGGGGCAACCCAGAATCCGAGGTCGGATTCGATGGTCAATTCGGCAAAATCCGCAACCATGTCAGTGAAACGAGGACCAGCATCGCGCACATCAACATAGATCGCCCCGGCGGACGCATCGCCGGCGTCGATAGCGTCGCGTCGAGCGAGAGCCGCGCTCAATGCGACCCCGAGGTCATGACTGGCATCGCCTGAATGGGAGCGAGTTTGGAGGGCGAGGAGGATCTCTCCGTCGGCGCGAATCAGCGCCTGCGCCGCGTCGGGCAGCATCGTTACCAGTGTGATTTCGCGGGAACCATACTCTTCGGTCAAGGTTGCGCGCATCGTTGCCGCCGGGATGATGTCGCGCATTGCGACCAGCGCTTCCTCCGCGGCGAGCCCCTCAAACGGGCGAGAAACATGCGCGATGACCGGGCGCGTCACACGCGCAGAACCAGGAGCAACCTTGCGTCGACGAGATTTTTTCCCCATGGGTGAACCTTCCTCGGTAACTATCGGTGGTGGTCGTCGGTGGTGACTGGCGCGAGATGCGCACGACTACCGCAATATCCTACGCGCCGCTCACGACAATCACCGGTTCAAGCGCCGAAATCTTCGAAGGGTGAGCCGTGGGGCAGGGAGCGGCGGACGGGCACAGTGAGCGCAACGCGCCCATAATGGAAAGATGAGTCCACGTGTGAAGATCATCGTTCCCAACAGCCCCGTCCTCGACTGGGATTTCCCTGAAGATATCGACGTCGTCACGATCAGTGAAAATAGCGACGTGCCACCCGAGCATCGCGATGCCCAGGCGTGCATCCTGTGGGGGATGAAGCCAACAACGCGCGATTTCGTGGCTCAACTGCCCCACGTCACATGGTTCCAAACCCTTGCCGCTGGGCCTGACGGTCTGCTCGCCTGCGACCTCGCTGACGATGTTGTCGTCACCAACGGCGTCCACTTCCACGATCGCACCGTTGCAGAACATGCGCTGATGCTTGCCCTCGCACTCGTTCGCGAACTTCCCGCCACGCTCGATGACCAGCGTGAACACCGGTGGTCGAACCGCGGGCGACCGCAGCCGTTGCACAACCCCGACCGTCTCACCACTCTCCTCGACGCGAAAGTCGTCGTCTGGGGTTTCGGTGCCATCGGTCAGCAGGTCGCGCGATTTTTCGCTCCCTTTGCGCGCGAGGTCGTTGGGGTGGCGAGGTCGTCGGGAGAACGTGCCGGTTTCCGCGTTGTCGCCACCGAATCCCTGTGTGACGAGCTCGCTGACGCCGGGGTGCTCGTCATGGTGCTCCCGGCGCACGAATCAACCCGCCACGCACTCAATGCTGATGTTCTCGCGGCACTCCCGTCGCGAGCAATCGTTGTCAACGTCGGTCGCGGCTCCACTGTCGATGAGGGGGCGCTGGTTGATGCACTCGAATCGGGGCGATTGGCTGGTGCTGCACTCGATGTTGTCGAGGATGAGCCGCTCCCCGCTGAGTCACC
>JAEZVQ010000153.1 GCA_023420745.1 Actinomycetes bacterium | reverse complement strand
CCCGCTGGTGGAATACGCCTCTGAAGGCGCGCAGATGTTTACCGACATGATGGCGCGTATTCGCGAAGATTCTGTTCGCGGTCTGTACACCCATGCCGGTCGCTTCGCGATGGCGCTCAAACGTCAGCAGGAGCTGATGGAAGCGGCTGCTGCCGATGCTGCGGGATCGGCAGATCAGCAGCTCAGCGCTAACGATCGAGCACAGCGTCTGATGTCGCTGATCCAGCAGGGGCAAATCCGCTCCGTCATGGGCGACCTCGGGGCGAAGGCGATTGGAAATCTCACTTTGTCCGGGCCGGCCGGTGCCGGTGATTCCGATGGTGTGCCCGACGAGGAGGCGGTTCAACGACGTTCTCGCGGCGCTCGGTCGGCGGGATCCTCCCGGTCTGTTGAGGCGGCACAACCGGCGCAACCTTCGGGTTTTGTTCGTCGTCCGGATGTGTCCACCGGTTCGCCAACACCGACGTCTTCTGATGCGACGCCCGGGGTGGGGCAGTCCCTCGCCCAGCGGCGGGGGAACCAGGAGCAGGGGCGTCGACCCAAGAAGGGGAAGAAGCGCCGCTAAAACACCCGAGCGGTGCAATGCCGGTTAGCGGGGTAGCCCCTCGAACCCACTCCCGTGAAATCGCCGGGGATTCCCCACGATCACACGATTTCGATGGCGGTGGCGATCCAGCGGTGTCGGAAACGTTCGAGCCGTACGCCAATGGCGTGGAGCCGCGCATCAATCGTGATCGTGTGTGTTGTTTCGGCGACGTCATCATTGACGTGGCACACACGCGATGAAGATACGCGTGGAGCGACTCCGCCTCGGGCGCGACCGCTCAGCCGTTCGTTGAGTTCGACGCGTCGAACCAGAGCCGCATAGAGGTCGGTAACCAGCCAGCGTTCGAGCTGAGCTGCCGGGCGGCGCCCCGAGAGAACCTCGACCGTCGCCAGCGCGACCGCGCGACCCCACTGTGCTGCGTCGGGCATCGTCACCGTTGACGCTTCCTCGAAGTGTCGACGAGCGGTCGAATAATCCCACGACACGTCGAGAGTCTGCCAGTGTGTCACCGGGTGTGATTGCGGTGGTAGCGCGAGGCGTGACACGGCTTGAGGGGCGAATGGCGTGGGAGAAACGCTGATACGGCGTCGTGAGGGCGGAGCCGAGGCAGTGGTCGCTGTGGTCATCGCAGGAACCTCCATCGTGACAAATCGTGGGGAAGTAGTCGGTCGGCGTGGTGTCGTCCGTCGTCAATGGGTCGCGGACACGGTGTTCGGAATCGTCAGGGTCATTCCGATGGAAATGACATTGGGGTCTGCCCCAATGGTCGAGCGGTTCGCCGCGTAGATTTCTCTCCAGGTGTGATCGACGGTCACCGGATCGTCAGTGGAGGCGAGGTTCGCGGCGATGCTCCACAGACAATCCCCCGCAGCGACCACGTAGGTCGTCGGCTGGGTTGTCGTTGGGATCGATGTCGTGATGAGGGTCGAGGTTGCTTGAGTGGCGGCGTCGCTGCCGTGCGTCTCCTCGACCGGGTCATCGACCGCGTTGTCAACCGCATCAACAGGTGTGCTGGCTGCCGGCGTATCCGGCACCGGCGTGCTCGTTGACGGCGTGGCAGCCGGCGGTGGCGTGGCAGCCGGCGGTGGCGTGGTAGCCGGCGGAGTGGTGGGCGTCGCTGTACTGGTTGGTGATGCGGTAGCGACGGGAGCCGGGCTGCCCCAGCCGAGATTATCGGGAAGCGAATCGTCGGTGGCTGTCGCGGCAAATGCGGGTGTCGTCACCACCGCCATCGATACCACTGCGCCGACGCTGATGCGAGTGAGGAGTCGTCGAGCAATAACTGGCAGGCGTCGCGTGCGCTGGAGATGATGCAGTGCGCGGCGATCGCCCCGTGAGGCATGCCACCAGGCAATGACCACGCGGATCACGGCAACGAGGTTGCTCAGCGCCCAGATGCTGACGATTCCACTGGCTGCGCAACAGGTCAGAGGGAGCGCCACTTCAGCGCTCATGGGGTGGAGTAGAGCGTCGAGAATATCGACGTGAACGGTGAGAGCAGTGAATGTGGCGATGCCGCCACCGGTGAGCGTCACGGTGGCTGCGACGGCGCCAATCAGCCATCCAACAGTCGTTGCATGAGCTGTCGGCGAATGGAGTGGTGGCGTGTGAGTCGCCGGTCTCGTTGAGAGAGTCGTCGTCATCGGTGACCTCCTCATTGCAGGGACGATACGACCGGAGCTGTTCGATCAGTTTCTCGACAGATCGAGAGTGACCGTATCTGTTCATATCGGTTCGTGTTGGTGTGCGCACTATCGTGGCATGGTGTCTCGCTCGTGTCAATAGGTGTATTCACAGTGTGAGAATGCTTGTCCCCAGACATGTCAAAGCCGCGCGCGAGCTGTTGCCGTCTGCTTGAATACGGTCATGGAATGGGAACGGCTCATCGATGACCTCAGTGCGCAGTTCGATAGCGACCTCAGCCGTACGCGTCGCGCCGATGCGGCAGAACTCGCTGAAGGTGAAGCGGCAACGGTGACGCTTGCCGACCGGATCCGGGGTGCTCGTGGGAAAACAATCAGCGTCTCATCTGGCGACGGTGCCGTTCTCACCGGCGTTGTGCGGCGCAGTGGTGAACGGTGGGTGTTGTTGTGCACTGAACGCGCCCACGTCCTCATTAACCTCGACTGTGTCAGCCTAGTATTTCCGCTCGGTAATGCGGCTCCACCCGCCGGGCTTGTCGATGCAAAACTTGAAATGGCGCACCTGCTGCGCCGGATTGCGCGCAGCCGGCAACGTGTGGGAATTCATGCCGGCGTGCGTTCCCTCGTGGGCTACCTTGCCGCTGTGCGTCACGACCACGTCGACTTCGTTGACGAATCTGCACTCGGGGCGCGCGTGAGCATTCCTTTCCGTGCGATTTTCTCAGTGACGCACGCCGAGGGGATCGTCTAAATCGAGGGGGTCGTCTCAACTGTGGGGGAGTGCTGGCTAGCAATGCGCTGGCGTGTCACTTCGTACTGCTGGGTGATGTAGTCCTCAAGCGCCCGTTGTTCGACCCGCCATGTGCGTTTGCCGCCGACCTGAATTGCCGGGAGTTCGCCGCTGGAGACGAGCGCGCGCGTCGCGGCCATCGACAGATTGAGTGATTCGGCAACGTCGGCAAGGGTGAGGAATCGTGGAGTCATAACGCCATTCTTGCACGATCATTCCAGTTCGTCACTGTTTGGCACGCTTATTGTGGAAAAGTGGAGAGGTAGCGGGGAATTGTGTCGAGTTGTGGACAAACCCCAGCGCGAAGCCGGGACTTAGGTCATACTGTCGCCATGGCTTCTACGCAACGACGCGAATCCGTCATCTACATGCCTCGCCGGCGCCACGTCGGCTCCGACCCGCGCTTCATTCTCGGCGTCCTCCTCGTCACCGTCTCGATTGCATTGACGACATTCCTCATCTACCACGCACGTGGAGGAGAGGACATCTACCAGCTTTCAATCGACGTCGCGGAAGGTCAACAAATTTCCACATCCGACCTCACCCTCGTCAACGCTCGCGTGCCGCGAGGACGCTACATCGCGGCCGGTGACCTCCCCGACAATGCCATTGCCACCCGCGCCATGACCAAAGGCGAGCTCCTCCCCGTTGCTGCAGTGAGCGACAGTTACGCCAGTGACCGCCGACAGGTGGTGATCTCGGTCGCGAATACCGTGCCGTCCTCAGTGGTGGTTGGCAGTCACGTCGAAGTGTGGGCAATGAATGACCTAGCTCCAGGAGCCTCGGCAGGCGGCAAAGAGATCGCGCCGACATTGGTCTCAACCGACGCGATCGTGCGCAATATCAGCGACGACAGTTCGACATTGCGTGTCAACCGTGCCGCCGCAGTCGAAGTGTCGGTCGCCAGCAACGAACTGTCGGCCCTGATCGCAGCCAACACTAACGACACCCGGCTCGTGATCGTGCCGAAGGGGTGAAAACCGGTGAGTGCACAAGGAGTCATTATCTGGCTGGGCGGCGAACTAGAAACCGAAATCGTTCGCGCCCTCAACCAGCAGACCACGCGTTTTCGCGTCGTGCGACGCTGCGGAGACTTTGTCGAAACTCATGCGGCCGCGCTCGCGGGAGTCGGCGGGATCGTCATTGTCGATGCGAACGCCGACGGTATCGACGCCCAATTTGCAGACGAAATGCGCGCCTGTGACGTGTTCCTCCTCCTCATCTGCGACGACCCTCTCACCCACGTCAGCATCGGCGAAGACGCGTGCGCCCCGCGTGACGCCACCCAAGCGCTCGCCATCCTCGTCGCTGGCATCCAACACAAGATCCTCACGACTCTCGATCA
>JAEZVQ010000144.1 GCA_023420745.1 Actinomycetes bacterium | reverse complement strand
GGCGAGCACACCGCACCAGTTGGATTCTCAAACAATCGTCGAGAACCAGCAGAAGTGGCTCACCGAGTGGACTGACATCACCAGTCGATAAGTGAGTGGATTGGGTGAGGCGCCGGCGATCACCGGTGCCTCACCCACCACCTCCCATCATGGCGCACCCTTCACATCGAATCTTCGATCGAGTGGCGAGAGGATGCGGATGGCTCATCGCTGTCGGCATCCCCGCCGCTTTCCTCACCGTCTTTTTTCTCCTCCCGACAGGCACGCTCGTCTCCCGCGGTTTTATCGGAGCTGACGGTGGCTGGGATCTCACCGGATTCTCCGATGTACTGACGCGAGCACGCACGTGGCGTGTGATCGTGACAACGATCGCAATGTCGACGGTGGCCACGCTGATCTGCCTGGTGCTTGCCCTCCCAGGATCGTGGATCCTCTACCGCACGCGTTTCCCCGGTCGCACGCTGATGCGCGCCATCGTCGCTATCCCCTTCGTACTGCCATCCGTGGTTGTCGGAGTGTGCTTTCGCGCACTCCTCTCCGAAGGTGCACCCTTGGGCTTTCTCCACTGGGACGGCACAGCAACAGCGGTCATCGTTGGCATGGTGTTTTTCAACTATTCGCTCGCGGTGCGCACCATCGGGCAGCTGTGGGTGCGTCTCGACCCTCGAACTGAACAAGCGGCAGCCGCACTGGGTGCCTCGCCCATCCGGGTATTCGCGACGGTGACGCTCATCCGCCTCACCCCCGCGATTGCGTCAGCGGGGATCATGGTTTTCCTTTTCTGCGCCTCATCCTTCGGTCTCGTCCTCATCCTCGGAGGGACGAGGATCGCCACGGTGGAAACCGAAATCTATTTCCTCACCACCGGGATACTCGATCTGAGGTCAGCGTCGGTACTGTCGATCGTCCAGTTAGTCGTCATCGGCGCGTGTCTCGCATTCGCGTCGCTCACACGCCGAGCCAGTGACGGTGGAGGAAGGCTGCGCACCGACCTTGATCCCCGACCCCTCACCTTTCGAGACATCCCGGCAATGATTACGACGATTCTCGTCGTTGTTGGGCTCATCGCGGCTCCGCTCGCCAACCTCGTGTGGCGATCACTGCACCGCGATTCTCAACTGACACTGGCGAACTATTCAGATCTTTTCGATGACAAAGCGGTGAGGATTCTCGGCGCGTCGGTGATTTCGTCGGTGGGTCGATCTCTCACGATCGCCGTGGTCGCGACACTCACCGCTGTCTTCATCGGCAGCCTCGTGGCGATTGCTGTCACCCGGCGACCGAGAACCCGCCGAGGAAAACTCACCCTCCGCATGATCGACGCTGCCTTTATGCTGCCAATCGGAATTTCCGCGGTCACTGTCGGTTTCGGTTTCCTCATCGCGTTGGATCATCCGCCCATCGATCTGCGCGGATCCTGGTGGCTCATCCCGATGGCGCAGACCATGGTGGCGATCCCGCTCGTCGTGCGTATCGTGACACCGGTGTTCGCCTCGCTGGATCCTCGGCAGCTCGATGCCGCACGGGTGCTCGGAGCCTCTCCCTTGCGAGTTCTCATTGCCGTCGAGGTTCCCTACGTGTGGCGCTCCATCGCCGTGGGCGCCGCGTTCGCGTTCGCCATGTCGTTGGGAGAGTTCGGAGCTACGGCGTTCCTCGCCCGCCCGGCGACGCCGACGCTCCCGGTCGCGGTCTACCGGTTGATCGGAGAGCCTTCCGCGCAGGCGCAGGGGATGGCTCTCGCCGCATCCGTTCTCCTCGCCGTCCTCGCGGGCGCGTCAATGGTGTTGGTCGAGGCGCGATCCGCACGAACAGGGATCTCCTCACAAACACGGAGTGTGTCAGGAACACAGACAGGAACAATCAATGAGTGAGCCATCATGCGCGGGGTTGGAGATTCGTGACCTCGATGTCCGCTACGGGACGCTGCACGCCATGCGAGGGGCGACGCTGTCGGTAGCGGAAGGCGAGATCGTCGCCCTGATCGGCGCATCGGGGTCGGGCAAGTCGTCACTTCTACGGGCTGTCGCCGGACTCGAAGCGTGCACGGGGAGTGTGACATTCCACGGTGAGGATGTCGTCGACGTCCCGGTTCATCAGCGTGGTTTCAGCCTGATGTTTCAAGATGGACAGCTCTTTCCTCACCGCAGCGTGTTTGCCAATGTTGCCTTCGGTCTACGCGGGAGGATCCCGAAGAGAGAACATCGCCAACGAGCGAGCCATATGTTGGAGCTCGTCGGGCTAGCCGGGTATGAACGGCGGCGTCCAGCCTCGTTGTCGGGAGGACAACAGCAGCGCGTTGCCCTCGCCCGCGCACTCGCCCCTCGCCCGAGCGTCGTCCTCCTCGACGAACCGCTGTCGGCTTTGGATCGAGGACTGCGCGAACAGCTGTCCTCGGAAATCCGCACGATTATCCGCGCGACACACACCTGCGCGCTCTACGTCACGCACGATCTCGACGAAGCGTTGACGGTTGCTGACCGCATTATCGTTCTCGATTCGGGCACGATCGTGCGGCAAGGCAGTCCGGACGAAGTGTGGAATGACCCGCGCAATATGGCGACGGCACGGCTGTTGGGGTACGCGCCGTTTCTCGACGCTCGGCTGGCCTCTCTCTTCAATATCCCGGTCGCTAAGGGGGAAGAGCTCGCGTGTAGTCCGGGCGCGTTTCGATGGGTGAACCACGGTGATACCGCGTCCCCGACGGTTGCAGCACGCGTCCTCGATCGGCGTGTCAAGAGAGGTGCCCAGGTCATTCGTGCCGAGCTCGTCATTCCTCGCGAGGTCGATGTCCTCGATCGCATCGTTGTCGAGTGCCAGGTTGCGCTGGGTGTGGATGTGCCCGAGGTGGTGGATCTCGCACTCGATCGGGATCGTTGTGCCGTCGTACGTGGCGATGAGTGAGCCATCGGTGAGCCATCGGGCTATCGGCTCACCGACTCACGACAGAACTCACCGACCGACGACGCGACTCGACGCCGCCGCCATCAACTCGGTGTGAATATCGACGAGAGGAGACCCGTCTTCCGCACTCGCGTGGCGAATCCAGCGACCGCTCGGCTCTAGGTGCCACGACGCCACGGCTGCGCTGGCCTCGCGACGAATGAGACGTGAGAGCTGGCGGATGTGATCCTCATTGGTCAACCGCACTAGCGCTTCCACCCTGCGGTCGAGATTGCGGTGCATGAGGTCGGCCGAGCCGATCCACACCTCTTCATCACCTTCGGGGCCAAAACAGTAGATTCGCGAGTGCTCCAGGTAGCGTCCAAGGATTGATCGCACTCGGATATTCTCCGACAGTCCGGGGATTCCCGGGCGCAGAGCGCAGATCCCGCGAACCACGATGTCGATTGTCACTCCCGCTTGAGACGCGCGATAGAGCGCGTCAATGATCGTCTCATCAACAATTGAGTTGACTTTGATCGCAATATATCCATCCCCGCTCACACGCTGCCGCTCAACTTGCCTGTCGATCCTTTCAAGCAGACCCGTGCGGATCGAAACCGGAGCGACGAGCAGACGGTGGAATGTCGTCCTCGGCGCGTATCCCGACAACTGATTGAACAGGCGGGTCACATCCTGTGCCACGTGACGATGGCAGGTGAGCAAACCGAGATCCTCATATCCTCGTGCCGTGTTCGGATGATAATTTCCCGTCCCCACGTGGCAGTACCGGCGCAAACCGTCGGGCTCGTTGCGAACCACGAGTGAGAGTTTGCAGTGAGTTTTCAACCCAACCATGCCGTACACGACGTGAACACCAGCGCGCTCGAGTTGGCGAGCCCACGAAATATTCGCCTCCTCATCAAACCGCGCCTTAATCTCGACGATCGCCACCACCTGTTTGCCAGCGCGCGCGGCTTCGATGAGGGCAGAGACAATTGGTGAGTCGCCCGATGTCCGGTAGAGAGTTTGCTTGATCGCGAGCACGTGAGGGTCGCGTGCCGCGGTCGTGATGAAGTGCTGCACTGAGGTCGCGAAAGAATCGTAGGGGTGGTGGAGGAGCACGTCGCCGTTGCGGATCGAGGCAAAAATGTCGCTAGGGGACGCTGATTCGTACTCGGCAAGACCCCGGGGCGTGACGGGCAGGTATTTTGGATACTTCCACTGGGGGAGGTCGAGGGCGTGGAGGTCGTTGAGGCAGGTGAGATCGAGCGGGCGGGGGAAGCGAAAAACGTCGTGTTCTCCGATTTCGAGGCGATCGACAAGGAAGTCGAGCACCTGCGGGGTCACATTGTCGGCGATTTCGAGACGCACGACCGGGCCAAAACGCCGCTTTGATAACTCGGCTTCCATCGCGGCGAGGAGATTTTCTGCGTCGTCTTCTTCAACCTCGACATCCTCGTTGCGGGTGAGGCGAAATGGGAAGGATTCGACGACGTCCATTCCGGGGAAGAGTGCGTCGAGGTGCGCGGCGATGACATCCTCGATGGGAATGAACAGCGCCCCGTCGCGCGAGGTGATGAAATCTTCGACCGGGATGCCGTCGTGAGCGGGGTTGAGGGTGTCGATATTGAGCAGGCGCGGGAGCGTCGGCGGGATTTTGACGCGCGCAAAGTGATGGTTGCCGGTGTCGCGGTGGCGTACAACCACGGCGAGGTTAAGAGAGAGCCCAGAAATGTAGGGAAACGGGTGCGACGGGTCGACAGCGAGCGGGGTGAGGACGGGGAATACGCGACTGTAGAAGTAGTCGGCGAGGAGCGCGCGGTGTGACTCGTCGAGGTCGTTCCAGGTGGTCAGTCGAATCCCGGCATCCGCGAGTTGGGGAATGATCGTGGAGTGGAAGTGTGTCAGCTGCCTGTTGGTGAGTTCGCGAGTGCGCGCGGTGACGCCGTCGAGGACTTGTCGCGGAGCTAGCCCCGAGGCGGAGACGCGGGCGATTCCCGCGGCGATTCGACGTTTGAGTCCCGCGACGCGAACCATGTAGAACTCGTCGAGGTTTGATGAAAAAATCGCGCAGAACCACGCGCGTTCGAGGAGGGGGACGCTGGGATCTTCGGATTGTTCGAGGACGCGTTCGTTGAAGCGCATCCATGAGAGTTCTCGGTCAGCAAAGCGATTGGTGGGGAGCGGGTGATCGGTGGGAGCATTGGGGCGTTGCGTTGGCGGTGCGGTAGCAAAAACGTCGTCGCGCTCAGCCGTCGCGAAGGGTTCACTCATTGATTCCTGCACGATCGTCGCATGATGTGTTGACCGGCGCCTCGGCATCGACACTCCTCAGATCAACCGCCCCGACCGGGCGCGCGATGCCGCGATGTCGAGCTCATTCGCCGTGGCGAGCAACGCTCCTGCGCGCCGTGTGACGAGTGTGGCGAGGCGATCGCGATCACTTCGAATCCACGTCGATCCAAATGTGGCGCCGGAGGCAAGAACCCGCATGACGATGGCGCTGTCGCGCAGCAGGTCGGCGAGAGATCCGCTGAGGCGCGCGTGCATGACCTCGTCAATCGAGTTGATGACGGTGTCGAGTGGCGGGATGTGCGTATTGTCGTCAATACCGTGGCGGTAGGGCGCAGCTAGACCTTCATCGAAGCGTTGGCGAACCACGTCGGGGTCGCGCCTAAACCACTCGTTGAATAGGTAGAGCCGCCATAGGGCGCCGGGGAGTGTGAATTCCGGGCTTCGTTCCCACAGGGAGGCGACCACATCGACACCTTCGGAATTGATGGTGGTGACGAGGTTGGCGACCGCGTGCGCGTCAAATTCTTCGTCGTTGAGTCCGATGAGTGCGCGCGCTGACGTGGTGGCGAGCTGGGTGGTCGCCGCGGGATCGTCGTCGCCTTGGATCAAGCGTTCCGCGTCTTCAAAACTGAGCATCGCAGGTCGGCGAGGTGTGAAGGACTGTGACATTGGTGAACCCCTCTCATCTGGCTTTCTTCTGCCACATTCACCATGGCTGTTCCATTACCATTGTCGCCCATCAACGGCTTGGTTGCGATGTCATCGTGGAGCCGGCTGAGCCATGGGTGAGGCATCAGGGGGAAGCGCGGTAGCATATGGAACCGCACCGACAATGGAGGACGATACCCAATGAGTGAGCCACGAAAAATCGGACGCCTCGACGATTTTCCCATCGGTGAAGGTGTCGTCGTTGAACCCGACCTCACCGGTGTCGACTCGACGATCGCGGTGTTTCGCGTCGACGACGCAGAGATCTACGCGATCGACGACACCTGCACCCACGAGGACGCCTCACTCGCCGAAGGGTGGGTCGATGACTGCGAGGTCGAGTGCCCGCTGCACTCGGCGGCATTTTGTTTGAAAACCGGTGAGGCTCTCTCATTGCCAGCCACCACCGCCGTGCGCACCTACACGGTGGAAATTCGGGGCGAGGACGTGTGGCTCATCCCTTGATTAGCGGCGCTGGAGGGCGTGGCGCGGTAGGATGAGACACAGTTGTTGTCCCTGTCCGCTACCGACCTTTTGCGAGGATCCGCCACACCACCGACGTGTCGTAGCGCCCTCGTACCTACGGTCAGTCTGGTGAGTCCTCGTGTCTAAGCCGCGTCCGAGCCCGTCACTCAACCGCATTGTGCGTTCAGCCGGCGCACTCGTGTGGCGACTTGCTGACCGCTCACGCACGCCGCAACCCGGCGAGGTTTTCAGCGCTGACGACCTCGAAGTACTGGCTGTGCATCGACCGCGCTACGACGACTGGTCGTGGCCGAAAGGCAAAGTCGAAGCCAATGAGCCGCTCATCTGCGCGGCAGTGCGCGAGGTAGAAGAGGAAACGGGAGTTCCGATCATCCTCCGCCAGCCGCTGACGACGCAGCGATATCGACTCGGCGCGGGGCACACGAAAGAGGTGTACTACTGGCTGGGTGTGCCCGCGCCAGAAAGCGCAGCGATACGTGCCCGACCGGTGGTCACCCGAGCACCAGCAAAAGAAATCGATCAGACGCGGTGGCTCACTGTTGCGCTGGCTCAGGCGATGATTGCCCGGCGAGGCGACCGGCGCCTCCTTGACGACCTGGTGTCGAGGGCGGAAAATGGCACACTGGTGACGTCGACGCTCGTCATTGCACGCCACGCCGGTGCGCTGTCGCGCCAACAGTGGCGTGGCGAGGAATCGGCGCGACCATTGACGCGTTCCGGTGCGCATCAGGCAATGAACCTTGTCGCCATGGCGTCGGCTTTGGGAATAGAACGCCTAATTTCGAGCCCGTGGAATCGCTGCGTGGCCACACTTGGGCCCTATGCGCATATGAGCGGTCAGACTGTGACCACCAACGCCGCACTCACTGAAGACGCCGTCGCGGTGGATCCCCGAGCAGCACGCGACCTCGTGTTCGACTGCATGCGACACCCACAGTCATCAACCATCGTTTGTGGGCACCGCCCAGTGCTTCCGCACATGATTGCGCCGATCGAAGACATCGCGCCTTCGGGATTAGTGCGCGAATTGCCCACCGAGGATCCGTGGATGAAAACCGGGCAACTCCTCGTTGCTCACCTCGCTTATCCGAAGCGAGTGGATTCGACGGACGGGGACTCGACGCCTGCGACTGTCGAGGGGCTCGGCGCTCAGCTGGTTGCGATTGACTGGCACCGCGCTGCGAAGCCGAGCATTTCTCGCGGAAAATAACCCTCCGCAGGTCTTGACGCGGGCTCATTCGCCGAAGGTGAGCGTCGCTTCTTCTGGTCGGCAGTCGCGTCGCGTCACTGAATTGACCAGGCTTGTTCACCTTCCGTTCACCTCAGGTGAGCATCACTGTCACATCCGATCGATACGGTCGAGACGTCCACATCAGCCACCCTCTCCTATGGCTCACTCATGGGTGAGACAGGGGTGGGCGACAACTTGGAAGGGCGATACGTACCGTGACAGTCCACTTTTCTTCGCGACGTCTAGCAGGGCTCATCAGTGCCTCTCTCATCCCTCTCGCGCTCGCCGCGTGCGGTAGCGATCAGGCTGTCGAATCGAAGGGGGAGCCTACGGCAGGTGGTGTCGAAACGTCCGCGTCCCCGCTCACCGGCACGATCGCGGGAGCTGGCGCCTCATCACAAGAAGCGGCAATGAACGCGTGGATAGCGAACTATCGAAGCCAACATCCCAACGTGACAGTCACCTACGACGCCGTGGGGTCAGGAGCGGGGATCACTCAGTTCACCAGCGAGCAGGTTCTGTG